>JAWLGW010000571.1:0-5066 GCA_041690735.1 Planctomycetota bacterium | reverse complement strand
CTCGAGCGGGTCCGCGTCAGCGTGCAGGCCTCGGAGATGCACACCCTCGACGGGCACCTCGCCGCCTGGACGATCGAGCGGGCGCGGACCCTGCCGCCTCGCGACCAGCAGGCGTTCCAGCAGGCGGTGCGGGAGCTGTTCACGACCCGCGGCGAGCGTGACGTGGCGGACGACCGCTGGGGCGAGCCCTACCTGTACCAGCGCCTCAGCGCCCGCCCGGTGCGCTGGCGGATCGTCTCCAAGGGACCCGACCGGCGGATCGGCAGCGGCGACGACCTGGTGCTCGAGCGTTCGGGCGACCACGTCACCCTCAACGTCGACCCGGTGGCGGTCGCCGAGGACGCCCTCGCCGCGCACGCCTCCCAGCAAGAGGCCCTGGTGACGCGCCTGCAGGAGCTGGCGCGCCTGCTCGAGCAGGGGGCGCCGGCGGAGGCGCCCCTGTTCCCCGACCCCGAGGGCGCGCCCTCGCGCCAGGGGCCTGACGCGGCGCAGCTGCGCGCCGCGCAGGCCGAGCTCGATCGGTTGCTGGCGGGCTGACCGACGCTACAGCGCCGCCAGCAGCCGCTGGCACGCCTCCTCGCAGCGGCGGCAGGTCTCGCCGCACTCGCGGCAGTGCTCGTGCTCGTTGGCGTGGGACAGGCACTCCTGACCGCACACCGAGCAGGCCTCGACGCACGCCTTGACCTGAGCGCGCAGCAGGCCCACGTCGGGCTCGGTCTGGCGGGACAGGGCCTTGGCCGTCACGTCACAGATGTCGCTGCAGTCGAGACAGAGGCGGATGCACCGGCGCAGCGCCGCCACCTGCTCCTCGGCGACGCACGCGTCCGCGCAGGCCGCGCAGCTCTGGGCGCACTCGAACGCCGCGGCGACGCACTCCGACAGGAGCGCCGGGTCGACCTGCGTCCCCTTGCGGGGGTGGGTCGCGATCATGGCCTGAATCGTCATGGTTCCTCCTCGGCCGAAGCCGAGTGAGGACGCGCAAAGCCCCTGCCGGAAGGCGAGGCTGGCGCCGGGACCCGTGGCCTCGCGCCGGCGGGCGGCTTCACAGCCAGCCGGGCCGCTTCGCGGCCCGACTGACTGCTTGCTGGCCGCTGCGGGCGCTGCTGCGACGGGTGTCGCTCCGCGACACACCGTCGCCGCGCCCTTACGCTGCGCCGTGCTCGGCGCAGCAAGCTGCGCCTGCGCGCGGCTTGCGCCGGGCCCTGCGGGTCCGGGCTAGCCGGATTCCGCACGACTGCGTCGTGCAAAATCCCGGCTAGCTCCGCGGCTGCACCACGGCCTGGGCGCCCGCCTGGCGCAGCGCCGCCGCGGCCCGGTCGGCGGTCGCCTGGTCCACGTCGACCGCGATCGGCAGGCTGCCGCCCGCGACGCCGATCCGCTCGACAATCTTCTGCGCCAGCTTGGGATGGCTGCCCCGGATCGAGGCCACCGCCGCCACCACCGCCGCCTGATCGTCGCCCACCTCGGTGAGGACCACCGTGAAGCGCGGGCCCGACGGCGGCGGCGGGGCGGCGCCGGGGCAGCCGCTCAGCAGCGCGGCGAGGGCGAGGGCCGCGGCCAGGGCGAGGACCAGGGAGGTGGGGGCGAAGGGCGCCGAGCGGATCATGGCCCCAGCGTATCTCGGGTCGCCCTTGTTCGCCGCCGGCCCGCCCGGGAAGATCCGACCCGTGCCCAAGCTCCACCTGTTCGGACGGATCGCCCTGCGCAAGGGCCTGGTGAGCGAGTCGCAGCTGCACCGGGCGGTGCGCCTCCAGGAGGAGGTGCGCAGCCTGGGGGTCGCCAAGCACCTGGGCGAGATCCTGGTCGCCGACGGCGTCCTCGCCCCCGAGCAGGTCGAGCAGGTGCTGAGGCTGCAGGCGATCAACGAGAAGGCGGCCTACGAGCGCCGCTACGGGCGGGTGGCCCTCAAGAACGGCCTGATCGACCCCGAGCAGCTGGAGGCGGCGCTGGAGGTGCTGCAGCGAGAGGGCTTCCAGCGCTCGCTCAGCACGATCCTGCGCGAGCAAGGGGTGCTCACCGGGCGGGCCGCCCGCGCGATCCACGCCGCCCTCGACCGGGCGGTGGCCGAGGAGGTCGGCGGCGAGGCGCCGCCCGAGCGGCCCCGCACCCCCAGCTCGGAGCGGCTGCTGCGCAGCCTCGACCTCGCCGGCGAGGAGGCCGACGCCGACGCGGCCGCGCGGGCCGAGCTCGCCCGGCGGCAGCGGGACCTCACCTTCGGCGCGGTCGCCCTGCGCGAAGGGCTGGTCCTGGTCCCCGAGCTGGAGCGGGCGGTCGAGGAGCAGACGATCCGCGAGGAGGACGTCCCGCTGGCGCAGGTCCTGGTCGAGCGCGGCGTCCTCAGCGAGGGCGAGGTGGCGGCGGTCGAGGCGGCGGTGGCGGTGTCGCGCCACGAGACCCTGCGGATCCCCGGCTACGAGGTGCGCGACGTGCTGGGCTACGGGGTCACCAGCGTGGTCCTGCGAGCGCGCCACGAGGTCCTCGCCCGCGAGGTGGCGATCAAGCTGTTCCGGGCCGAGCACGTGGCGGCGGCCACCGCCGAGACCCTGCTGGAGGAGGCCCGCGCGGTGGCGAGCGTGCGCCACCCCAACGTGGTGGGGCTGTACGAGGTCGGCCGGGTCCACCGGCGGGTGTTCTTCGTCATGGAGCTGGTGGACGGCCCCACGCTCATGGAGGTGCTGCGCCAGCAAGGGCCGCTGCCCCTCCCCGACGTGGTCCGCCTGGCCCGCGACCTCGCCCGCGGCCTGGCCGCGATCCACGAGCCCGGTCTGGTGCACCGGGACGTGAAGCCTCAGAACGTGCTGTTCGCGGGGGACGGCGGGGCCAAGCTCACCGACCTGGGCCTCGCCTGCGAGGCGGGCTTCTCGGCCGCCGAGGACGGCGCCGGCGCGCTGTACGGCTCGCCCTACACCATGTCGCCCGAGCAGGCCCAGGGCGACGCGGTCGACGCCCGCGCCGACCTGTACGGGCTGGGCGCGACCCTGTACTACGCCCTCACCGGCGGCCCGCCCTACGAGGGCCAGGACACGGTGTCCTTGATCATGGCCCACTGCACCGCGCCGGTGCCCGACCCGGTCGCGCTGCGCGCCGACGCGGACCCCGGCCTGGCGCGCTTGATCATGCGCCTGCTGGCCAAGGAGCCCGAGCAGCGGCCGAGCAACGCCCACGAGGTGCTGGGCGCCCTGGAGGCGTTGAGCTAGGCGCTCACGAGGTGGCGGCGGTAGGCCTCCACCAGCAGACGCTGGACGCGCGACCGGGTGGGGAAGGAGGCCGCGCCTCCCGCCAGCGCCGCAGCGACCAGCAGCGGGGGCTCGTCCACGGCCGTACCGTACCGCGCCCGCCGCGGCATGCCACCGCATTTCCCAGGCCTGGGAAAGCTCGCCACCTCCAGATTCAGGGCGCTCCTGCCGATCAGGTAAGGAGCGTCGACAGTTGCGCCGCGCCGCCGCCGCCCGACGCTGGCACGCGGCTCGCTCGACAGCCAGCGACCTGGAGGAAGCGCGCATGGCCACCATGCTGGAGACCCACCGCGACGCCAAGCAGTGGGGCATGTTCGTCCACCTGGCCGCCTTCGCCGGCTACGTCTCCCTGGTCGGCTGGGTGCTGGGGCCGCTGATCGTGTGGCTGATCAAGAAGGACCAGCACCGGTTCGTGGACGACCAGGGCAAGGAGGCGCTCAACTTCCAGGTCAACATGCTGGTCTACATGGGCGTCGCCTTCGTGCTCAGCTTCCTGGTGATCGGCATTCCCCTGCTGTTCCTGCTGGGCATCGCCAACATCGTGCTCACCGTCGTCGCCACCGTGCAGGCGAGCAAGGGGCGCTACTACCGCTACCCGCTGGTGCTGTTCCGCCCGTTCGACTAACGCAGCCGCCCGCGAGCTCGCCTTGTGGTGGGCCCAGCGTCTCGATACCCTCGCCTCCGCGGGCCCGGACGCGCCGGGCCCTCCAGCACGGAGGTGCGCATGGCGGGGTTCCTCGAGGCGACCAACTACAACTTCAACCGGGCGGCGAAGGCCCTCGGTCTCGGCCCGCGGGTGATCCGGCAGCTGATCACCCCCAAGCGCGAGGTGAAGTCGGAGCTGACGCTCCCCCTCGATAACGGCGAGTTCACCACCTACATCGGCTTCCGGGTCCAGCACGACAACTCGCGCGGCCCCATGAAGGGCGGGATCCGCTACCACCCCTGCGTCGACCCCGACGAGGTGGGGGCGCTGGCGGCGCTCATGACCTGGAAGACGGCGATCATGGGTCTGCCCTACGGCGGGGCCAAGGGCGGGATCAACTGCGACCCCCGCCAGCTCAGCCGCGCCGAGCTGCAGCGCCTGACGCGCATCTTCACCGACGAGATGCACGAGTTCATCGGGCCCCACCTCGACATTCCCGCGCCAGACATGGGCACCAACGCCCAGACCATGGCCTGGATCGTCGATCAGTACTCCAACTACCACGGCTGGACGCCGGCGGTGATCACGGGCAAGCCGATCGAGCTGGGCGGCAGCGCCGGGCGCGACGCCGCCACCGGGCGGGGCTGCCTGTTCGCGCTCCAGTGCCTGCTCGAGGACATGGGCGACACGCTCGAAGGCAAGCGGATCGCGATCCAGGGCTTCGGCAACGTGGGCTCGTGGGCGGGCCGGCTGATGGCCAAGGAGGGCGCCAAGGTGGTCGCGTGCAGCGACGTCACCGGCGGGATCCGCAACCCCGAGGGGCTCGACGTCGAGGCGCTGTACGCCCACGTGCTCGAGACCGGCGGCGTGGTCGACTTCGAAGGGGGCGACAACTTCCCCGGCGACGAGCTGCTCACCTGCGAGTGCGACGTCCTGGTGCCGGCGGCCCTCGAGGGCGTCCTGACCCAGGAGAACGCCGGGTCGGTGGAGGCCAAGATCATCGTGGAGGGCGCCAACGGCCCCACCACGCCCGAGGCCGACGAGACCTTCCAGAAGCGCGGGATCACCGTCCTGCCCGACTGCTTCGCCAACGGCGGCGGCGTCACCGTCAGCTACTTCGAGTGGGTGCAGAACATCCAGCAGTACCCGTGGGCCGAGAGCCGGATCAACGAGGAGCTGAGGAA
>JAWLGW010000570.1:0-5072 GCA_041690735.1 Planctomycetota bacterium | reverse complement strand
GGGTGCCCCGCGCGCGCTCGGGGGCGGCCTGCGCGGGGGCCGCCTCGGCCAGCTCCACCGCCGCCTCGGCCTCGGCGAGGGCCGCGGTGGCCACCGCGTGCGCTCCGACCAGCTGAGCGGCGGCGGCGCGGGCGGCGCGCCAGGCCTCGGTCGCCTGGTCCGCCCGCTCGGGGCTGGCGACCTCGCGGGCGGCGAGCTCGACCCACCGGTCGCGCTCCCGCTCGCGGGTGGCCAGGGTGTCCCTGGCGATCCTCAGCTGCTCCTCGAGGCTGGCGACCTCGGCGCGGGCGCGGCCCAGGGCCGCGCGGGCCCGGGCGCCCTCGGCGGCGGCCCTGCGGAGGGCGATCTTGCGCTCGCGCGGGTCGAGCTCGACCAGGGGGGCGCCGGCGGCGAGGTGCGCGCCCAGCGGCGCGTGAACCCGCAGCACGGTGCCCCCCACCTCGGCGGTGACCTCGGCGTCGCGCTCGGCCTCGACGGTGCCGAAGGCGACGACGCCGCGCCGCACCGGCCCGGGCCGCAGCACCTCGGTGCGGACCGCGACGGGCCGCGCCGGCGGGCGACCGGGTGTGCCGTCGCCGCCGGGCTCGACCACCGCCAGGCCGAAGGGGTAGCGGGTGATCGCCTCGATCGGCAGCGACTCGCGGGGTCCGGGGTCGGGGGCGAGGGAGACCAGCAACCGCCCGTCGTCGAGCTCGCGGGTGGAGGTGACCTCGACCGCCCGGGCGAGCTCCTCCCGCTCGGCGCTGAGGACCTGGACGCCCAGGGCCGCGACGATACACCCGAAGAAGATCCCGGCGCTCGTGAGCGCGACCTTGACGCGTCGAGTCACCCCGGCATGGTAGAGCCCGCCGCGCCGTGTTCAACGATCCTGGTGAATTGGCTCGGGCGGGCAGGGGTCGGGGATACCCGAGCCGCGCCAGCGCGTTACGATCTACGCTCCTGCCAACGAGGAAGGGCTCCCTTGCATCCGATCCTGATCGAGATCGGCGGAACGCCGATCATTCACACCTTCGGCGTCCTGGTCCTGGCGGGCGTCCTCCTCGGCCTGTGGTGGATCCGGCGCGACGCGCCCCGGCTGGGCCTCGACCCGGAGGAGTGCGTCTCCCTGGCGGTGGAGGTGTTCCTGGCGGGCCTGGTCGGCTCGCGGATCTTCTTCGTCCTCCACAACTGGGACGGCATGTACGCCGACGCCCCCTGGTGGGCGCCGCTGAACCTGCGCTCCGGCGGGCTGGTGTGGTACGGCGGCTTGCTGGCGGCGACGCCGGTGGCGATCTGGCGGGCCAAGGCCTACGGCATGCCGATCGCCAAGCTGTGCGACCTGCTGGCCCCGGCGGTGATCCTGGGCCTGGCGATCGGCCGGATCGGCTGCCTCATGGCGGGGGACGACCACGGCAAGATCTGGCACGAGGAGACCTGGTTCACCCTCACCTTCAACGACCCCAACGCCCTCATGGCGGAGGATCACAAGGGCAAGCCGCTGCTCCCCAGCCAGCCGCTCATGTTCCTGGGGTGCATGATCATCTTCGGGATCCTGGCCGGCCTGCGGCGCAAACTCGCCAGCCGCCCCGGCGCGATCGCCACCCTGCTGTTCGTGCTGTATCCGATCCACCGCTACCTCGTGGAGCTGACCCGCGGCGACAGCGTGCGCGGACACCTGCCCGACAGCATCCCCCTGATCGGCGGCCTGTCGACCAGCCAGGCGATCAGCGTGCCGCTGGAGCTGGCGGCGATCGGACTGTTCCTGTTCCTCGTGCTGCGTCCCCCGGCCGAGCCGGCGGCGGGCGAAGAGGGGAAGGCTCCGGCTGATCCCAAGGCCGGCGCGAAGGCCGAGGAGAAGGCCGACGCGTCGTCTGGCTCGTCGCCGGCGGCCGCGGAGCCCACCTCCCCGGCGACCCCCGCCCCCGCGCCCGGAGACCCGGCGGGCCCGTGACCGCCCGGCTGGGCCTCACCGGCGGCGCCCTGTTCGGCCTCCTCGGCGTCGCGGCCGGCGCCTTCGGCGCTCACGGCCTGAAACCGCACCTGACCGAGCTCGGCACCCTGGCGGTCTGGGAGACGGCGAGCGACTACGCCCTCGCCCACGCCGTGGCGCTGGTGGCGGTGGGCCTGCTGGCCCAGCGCCACCGCACCCGGCCCACGGCGGTCGCCGCCTGGGCCTTCCTGGTCGGGGCGGTGATCTTCAGCGGCACCCTGTGGCTGCTCGCGGTGAGCGGGATCAAGTGGCTGGGCGCGATCACCCCGATCGGGGGCACGTCGCTCCTGATCGGCTGGGGCGCCCTCGCCCTGGCCGGCTGGCGCGCGACCTCGCCGCCGAGCCCCTGAGGTGGCGAGCCCGCCCCCACCCCGCCTGCCCGACGCCGTGCGCCGCCGGGTGGCGGTCCGCTCCCTCGCCGCGGTGCTCGCCTTCACCGCCCTCGCCCTGGCGCTGGCCTTCCTCGGCCCCTGGACCCCGCCGACGGTCCTGGCCCTCCTCCTCGGGCACGCCGTCGCCCAGGCGGTGACCCTCACCTGGCTGGTCGGCGCCCTGGCCTCCTTCGACGCCGACGCCGGCACCTTCATGGGGAGCACCCTGGGCCTGGCGCCCTTCCGTCTCCTCGGCGTCGTGGTGATCCTCACCCTCGCCGCCAGCCTGGGCGGCCTCGAGCCCGTCCCCCTGTTCGGGGCCTTCCTCGCCACCCACATCGCCGGGCAGATCGTCGAGGTGTGGGCGTTCTCCGCGCTGGGCGCCGCCGCGGCGCCCGACCGCCCCGACGAGCCGGACGACCGGCGGGGCGAAGGCGAGGCGTAGGGCGTCGCGTCCGTTCGGCCGCCGGGGGAAAGGAGACGCTTGGTCGCTCATTGGGTGTGCGGTTCGCGAATAGTTGCGCGAGCGGTGCTCACGTTGCCGTATCGAGTAGTCAGGACGCGGGCGCTACGCTAGTATCCGCCTCCCGGTCGGAGGCAACATGAAGCGCCCGCGTCTCGAGGTCGCCATCGTGTCCCTGGCCCTGCTCGCCCTCTCCGGGTGCGGCTACACGGTCCGCTACACCTGCGAGGACGTGCAGCCGATCGTCCGCGCCGGGGAGGCGCCCGACCTGCTGGTCGTGGACCTGATCGACGGCCGCGGCGAGCAGGGGGACCCGCGCACCGCCACTTCCCCGGCCGGCTACGCGTACCAGACCCTGTTCCCCATGCCCTACTACTTCAAGGACCAGGAGTGGGGCGACCTGACGGCGAGCTTCCGAGAGCACGTCACCCGCGCCGGGCTGGCCCCGCCCGGCGGCGCCGTCGAGCCTGCGCCCACCACGGTCGAGGAGGTGGAGGCGATCCTCTCCCGGGCGGCGGCCGAGGAGCGGGCGGTGGCCTTCTTCCGCCTGCACCGCGCCAGCGTCGGCGGCACCGCGGCCACGGGCGTCCTGATCGTCCGCGTGCTGGCGATGCTGGGCGGCATTGGGATCCTGCCCTTCCTCATCAGCGAGAGCCTGCCGATCAACGATCACCTCGGCTACGGCGCCGTCGAGCTCCTCCTGGTCGATCCCGTTCAGCGCACCGCGCGAACGTTCGTGGGCGAGCACTCCACCAACGACTTCTCGGTCGTAGGGTGGAGCCACTACCCCCAGACCCAGCTGGCTCCCCTCCTCAAGGGAACGATCGCCGCCACCCTCCAGCAGGCCGCCCCCGCCCTCCGCGCCAACGCCGGTGACTCGCAGCCCTTCGTCCCCGAGCTCGTCCTCCGCCGCGTCCCCGAGCCCGACTGGTATCCCCCCGAGGGCTGCAGCGCCTACGACCCGGCGCGCAAGGACGTGCCCTTCCCTCGCCTGAACAAGGACTTCACCAACCAGCCCGGCGCCACGCCTCCCATCGAGCCCGCCCAGACCACCACCCCGGCGGCCCAAGACCCCTCCGCTCCCGCCAATCCACCGGCGGCCCCAGGGGAGTAGCCTCTCGAAGCGACCGTTGATGCGCCGGTCATGGCGGCTATCATTTCCCCTCGTTGGCGGCATAGCTCAGTGGTTAGAGCGGCGGCTTCATAAGCCGTAGGTCCCCAGTTCAAGTCTGGGTGCCGCTATCCCGGAAACGACGGCAGAGGAGGGCCTTACGGCCCTCCTCGCTTCGTTTGGGGCGGGCGGGTCGAGGGGCGCAGCGTGCGCGTAAGTGCATCTACGTCCGTTAGCGGTCTGGACTACCACCCCCCAAAACACCCCCCGTGATTTCGGGAGAGGGTGGCGCGGTTCGGCAGGTCGTGCGGAGTGGTCGTCGCTCGAGCGCTTCTTCGAGAGGGTCGGCTGGGCCGAGCGCATAGGCGCCTAGGTCGCGCGCGACCGCATCACGAACCGTGTCGGCACTCGTGAGGCTCGCAGAGCCCGAGAGGATCGCTCCCAGGATCCCTCCCGGACGGGCCAGGCGTGCTCGCGCTTCCTCGCGTGAGGTCTTGCACAGGTGCGCAACCAGGCTCAGGATCGGGCGCTTCGCGTCGCTGCAGAAGGCTGCCACGAGCGCCACGATCGCAGAGTCCGGCGCGAGCCCCGCCGCCTCCTCCTCCTCCAGCGCCCAGCCTGCCTGAGCCGCGGCACTCGAACCAGCAGGCGTCGCCTCGAAGGCGTACTGGGCGGCAGCGAACCACGCAGTTCGGGCCGCTTCGCTGCAGCAGTCGCGCGCCAGCAGAGATGAGGTCGACGCCAGCGCGACGCGGACGAGTAAGGGCTGGGCGGTGTTGCCGATCACCGGCCGGTAAGCGAGCCGCGGCAGCGCCGGCAGCGCGGGCGGCGCGGTGCTCCACTGTTCCAGACCCGCCGCCCACTGGTCGAAGTCTTCTGCAGGCCTCGCCGCAGCGTCGCCCAGCGCAACGCGCGCCGCTCCATGCCCGCAGTACGCCGCCAACTCCAGCCGGTCCTGATCGAGCTCGCCCACCCGAACCCGCTCCAACAGCCACGCCGCCTCGTCCTCGACCGAGCCGCTCTCCCGCCACCGCCGCTCCAACTCCCGCAGCCGCTCGTCGCTCACGAGGAGCGCTCCCGCTCGCGCGCCTCGACGCGCTCGCGGACCGGATCGCGGTAGGCCAGGAGCCAGGGGACCAGCTCGGTGGCGATCGCGGC
>JAWLGW010000569.1:0-5075 GCA_041690735.1 Planctomycetota bacterium | reverse complement strand
CGCGTGCTCGATGAACACCTCGTGGCGGTCAGAGAAGGCCGTGATCGCTTCGGTCCGTTCGCCCTCCTCGCCGTGGTCGTGGCCGTGGTCGTCGTGGTCGTCGCCGCCAGGGCCGTGGCCGCCGCCATGGCTGTGACCGCCTGGCGGGCAGCCGGTCAGGAGCAGGGCTCCGCAGGCGAAGAGAGAGAGGAGTGCGGGCGTTGAGGGTCGAGACACGAGGTCCTCCGAGCGGTGCGCGTTGATCAGGATGGCCGCGACGCGTACACGCCGCGGCCCACGCCGAACCGGGCACGGCTCGGCGCGGCTCGCGATCAGGCGCTCGGGGGAGCTCGGGATCTAAAGGGCTGTGGCGGTGGAACCCCGCGCCATACCGGGGGCGGTCGGGGCCGCACGCGGGCCAAGAGGAGGGGCTCGGGGAGGCGGAGCTGGGCCTCGATCAACGCCAGGGTGGGGGCTGAGACTCCCTGGTTGGCGGCGACCGGCGGCTGATGGTCGGTGATCGGGTGGTAGGGCTCGTGCGGATCGTGGTCTTCGTCCCCGATCGGGGGCTCGTGGTCCTCGTCGGGCGGAGTCGCCGGGTGCGCGTGGGGGTGATGGTCTGCGTCCTGGGGGCCATGAGCGTGGTCACCGCGGTGGTGTCCGTGCCCCTGGCCCGCCGGACGACCGCTGACCAGCGCGCGCTGACCGGCGGGGTCGTGGGAGTGCCTGGCGCCCAGGTGAGCGCCGGACGCCAAGTGAGCTGGCAGCCACACGCTGTGGAAGGCCACGGCGAAGGCCACGACGACCGGCATCACCGTGCGCCGGGTGCCCTCGCGGCAGACTTCGCTCATCGACGCGGCCGGGATCATGCGCCGAAGAGGCTAGCAAACCGGGTCGCAGTGGTCACTCGAGGGAGCGGCGCCCGAGAACGTAAGCTCGCACGAAGCGCGAGCATCTAACCCTTCGCAGAGGCGCTGAGAACTCCGGGATAGGGCGGGTTTCGTGATGCCCGCCCGCCCCTTCCGCCAAGAACAGTGTGTCCTGCGGGAGGTGTCGGCGGTCCACCCAATACGACAGCCCAGCCCTGGCGCGCACGTTCAGAGGCGGCGCCTCCGGCGCCGCCTCTGAACGTGCGCGGTAATATGGCGGCCACGCAAGGTCGCAAACGAAGGAATCTGCAGTGAAGCACGCGCTGACCGCCCTCCTCTCCCTCTCCCTCCTGGCGGTGATGGGCTGCCCCTCCGAGAGGGGCCAGACTGAAGGCGCCCACGGCCACGATCACGGAGGTGGCGCCGACCACGCCCACGACCACGGCGCCGGCCACGACCATGAGGGCGGCGCCTCCGAGGGGGTGGTCGCGCGGATCACGGAGGCCCACACGAACGAGAAGGTCGGCTACCTCCGTGTGAAGCTGCACGACGACAAGGGAGACCTCGAGGCCTGGCTCGTGCGCGACGCCGACTTCTCTCAGCCGTTCGACGTCCCGCTCGACACGCCGATCACCGTCACGTTCACGGATAAGGGCAATCGGACCGCGCCGCTCCGGGTCCGCAACCGAGACGAGAACGAGGACGAAGACGGCCAGGCAAACGTCCGCGACGGCAAGACGAACTACTTCATCTTCCCCGGTGACTCCGGGGAGGACGCCTCCTGGCTCGAGGGAGCCGATTTCCTCTCGACCGTGAAGGTCTCCTTCTCGGTGGGGGACAAGGACTACACCACCCCCCTCTTCGTGCTCCGGCCCCACACGCATGGAGACGAGCACGCGCACTGAGCCCCCCCAGGGCCGCCCGAGAACCTCAGCACCTCAGGCCGGGTTCACCCGGCGCGCCAGCAGCAGCGACAGCTCCCGCACCCGCAGCAGGCGGGCGGCCCCGGCGTAGATCACGACGCCCACGCCGACCGCGGCGATCAGGCGGACGGCGTCGGGGACCTCCGGCAGCACCGCATGGGTCGCGGCCGCGCCAACGCCCATCAGCGCCGCGAGCCCGACTGCGGCCCCCAGGGCGCGCCAGGTGCGGGCAGTGGCGGGCGGGTCGCCGCGGGCCACGCGGCGGCGCCGATACAGGACCGCCTGCGCCAGCAGGTTGACGGTCTGCGAGATCGTGGTCGCCAGCGCCAGGCCCGCCTCCTGCAGGGGGCCCACCAGGAGCAGGTTCAAGACCAGGTTCAGCGCCACGCAGGCGGCGCCGACCCTCACCGGGGTGTGGACCTCCTCTTCGGCGTAGAACGCGCGGGTGATGATCGGCGTGGTGCAGGCCGCCACGACGGCCGGGGCGAGGAGCAGCAGGACGCGCCCGGTGCGGTGGGTCGAGACGGGGTCGAACTCACCGCGCTCGAACAGGGTGCGGACGATCGGCTCGGCCAGGACCGCCAGGCCGACGGCGGCCGGGACCGACACGAAGGCACCCAGGGCCAGGCCGGCGTCGAGGACCTGGCCGAGGCCGGCCGTGTCGCCTCGCTTCACCCGCCGCGCCAGCTCCGGGAACACGGCGGTGGACAGGGCCACCCCCAGCACGCCGATCGGCAGCTGCACCAGGCGGTTCGCGTAGTACAGCGCGCTGACGCCGCCCTCGGGCACCAGGCTGTAGGCGATCACGCCGTCCAGGAGCACGTTGAGCTGGAACAGGGCCATGCCGAGGGCGAGGGAGGCGAACAGCCGCCGCACCCGGGCCATGAGGGCCGGGTCGGCGCGCACGATCGGCTGGATCGGCAGGCCGGCGGCCGCCATGGCGCGGGTGTGCATGAGGAGCTGCAGCACGCCGCCGCCCAGCAGGGCCAGGGCGAGGAGACGCACCCGCCCCAGCGGTTCGCCGGTGAGCTGCGCGCTCACCAGCAGGGCGGCGATCCACACCAGGTTGAAGGCCACCGGGGCCGCGGCGGGGATGGCGAACTGCCCCTCGGCGTT
Organism: Planctomycetota bacterium; assembly: GCA_041690735.1. Classification (GTDB taxonomy): domain Bacteria; phylum Planctomycetota; class J058; order J058; family J058; genus JAWLGW01. The sequence continues at coordinate 2,188 of JAWLGW010000569.1, read as the reverse complement.
GAGGGCGCCTCCCAGGAGGCCCGCCACGCAGATCAGCACGAGGTAGGGGAGGAGGAGCCGGGCGAGGTCGAGGGCCAGCGACAGCTTGTGGAGCCCGGCGGGGGCGACCCCCAGGCTCTCCAGCGCGTCCTGGCCCGGCGCGGACAGGACCGCGGTGAACACGAGCTCCAGGACGATCACCGCCGCGGTCAGACCCAGGAACAGCCGGCAGGCGGCGGCGGACACCAGCCGGTGCGCCCCCTCGCGGTCCCCCGCCTCGCGCCGCTCCACGAACACCGGCACCAGCGCGGTGGCGAAGGCGCCCTCGCCGAACAGGCGGCGGAACAGGTTGGGGATCATCCAGGCCAGGAAGAAGGCGTCGGCCGCGAGGCCCGTCCCGAGGGCGGTCGCCATGAGGACGTCGCGCACGAAGCCCAGCAGGCGCGAGACCAGGGTGAGGCCCGCCAGGCCCCGGACCGCGGCGAAGGGAGAGCCCCGCCCGCTCGCCGGGGAGGCGGCGGGGGCAGGCTCCGCCGCCTCCTGGTCCTCGCTCACGCGGGCGTCTCGAGCCGGGCTGCCCGGGCGGCGGTCACGACCTTCACCAGCTCACGGGCGGCGGCCGTCGGGTCGGCGGCGTCCAGCACGGCGCTGCCCACCGCCACCCCATCGGCGCCGGCGGCGATCGCCTGCGCCGCGTTGCCGGCGTCGACCCCGCCGATCCCGTACAGGGGCAGCGGACAGCGGGGCGCCACCTCGCGCAGCACGTCCAGGCCGCGCGCGCCGAGCTCGGGCTTGGTGCGCGAGGGGAACAGCGTCCCCACCCCCACGTAGTCGGGCCCCTCAGTCAGCGCCGCCTCCAGCTCGGCCACCGAGTGGACCGAGGCCCCCACCAGGCGGCCGGCGCCGAGTACCCGCCGGGCCTCCCGCGCCGGCAGGTCGTCCCGCCCCAGGTGAACCCCGTCGGCGTCCGCCAGGCGCGCGATCTCCGGTCGGTCGTTGATCACCAGCGGCGCGCCAGCCGGGCGGAGGCGCAGGACCAGGTCGCGCGCCAGCGCCAGCAGGGCCCGGTCGGACAGCGCCTTCTCGCGCAGCTGGAACAGGCGCACCCCGCCCTCGAGGCAGGCCTCGGCCTGCTCGATCACCGCGGGGCGCCCGGGCGCGTTGCCGAGCAGCACGTACACGCCCCGGTCCTCGAGCGACGGGACCGGCGTCAGCAGGGCCTGCTCCAGCTCGTACACCGCGTAGCGGACCTGACTCACGGCCGCGGCCGCCGCCGGAGCCAGGGGCTTGGCGAACTCCTCCAGGGCGCGGCAGGCCTCCTTGGCGCGGGACAGGTTGGCACGCACCACGTCCTCCAGCCCCTCGCGCGCGCGGGTGTCGGGGGCGACGGCCGGGTGCCCGGGGTCCCCCGCCACGTCGCGGGCCGCGATCGCGCCGGCCAGTGCGGGCACGTCGAGGGCCCGCTGCAGGTCGTGGCGGAGCGCCTTGCAGCGACCCGCCAGCGCCGGCGCCTGGCGCACGAACCGGGCGTACTCCTCCACCGTCCGCAGCGCCTCCAGGGCCCGATTGCGGTTGGCGTCGATCACCCGCAGCGCCGCCTCGCTCATGGCGGGGAAGGATAGCAGCCGCCAGCAGCGACGCCTCGCCTGGCGGCTGGCTCCCGGTCGTCCACCTCCTCGTGCAGCAGCTTGATCGCCACCTCCCGGCCGCTGGCGCGGTGGCGAGCGCGGAACACCGTGCCCGCGGCGCTCGGCCCAGCTCCCCCAGCCGCTCGTAGTCCTGCTGGATCCCGGGCGGCGCGGCCGCCGAGGCGGGCGGGGGACCCGCGGCGGCGGGCCGGACCACGAGCTGGTGCGCGCCGACCTCGAGGATCGCGCCCGCGGGGACCCCGGTCGCCGTGTGGGGCGGGAGCGGCCGACCGCCGAGCGACGTGCCCGTGGCGCTGTCGAGGTCCGTCGCCCACAGGCCGTCGGCGCGCATCTCCAGGCCCAGGTGGCGCGCCGACACCAGCGGGTCGATCAGGCGGAGCGTCGCCTCGGGCCCGCTGCCGACGAGCAGGGTCTGCCCGGCCGCGAGCAGGTGACGGCCGACGACCTGGCCGCCGCGTCCGATCAGCACCTCCTCGACACGATCTGCCTCAAGTGCCTGGCCAAGGCCCCGGCCGAGCGGTACGCCACCGCGGCGGCGCTGGCGGACGACCTGGCGCGCT
>JAWLGW010000568.1:0-5083 GCA_041690735.1 Planctomycetota bacterium | reverse complement strand
GGGCGGCCCCCTTGTCCGCCGCGCTGCCGGCGCAGGTCGGGGCGTCCCTGAGGCGGCTCGAGGAGGTGATCGAGGAGCTGGACGACGCGGGCGCCCTGGAGCGGTGGCGCACCCGTCAGCGCCAGGCCTGGCCCTTCTTGCAAGGCGCGCTGGCCGCCGGTGCGGGCGCGACGGCGGAGGAGCTGCTGGAGGGACTGGAGGCGTTGTTCGAGGAGGAGTGCGACGCCCTCGACGTGCCGCGCGCGCTGGAGCGGGACCTCTCCGAGCTCCTGTGGCGGACCCCGCCCCCTCGAGTGCGCCGCGGCGCCCAGCCCTACTCGCCCAAGGCGAAGTTCACCGTCGGCGAGGTGATCGACCACCCCAAGTTCGGCCAGGGCAAGGTGGTGCGCGCCCTCGCCAAGCAGATCGAGGTCGACTTCGCCGACGGGCGCAAGAAGCTGGCCCACGGGCTGTAGCGGCCTGATCGCCGGCCCGGCGGGGGCTGTGCTGCCGGAGTGACGAACCGCTCCCGGCGTCGCGCGGCGGCTGTGGCGGCAGGGCTCGGGCTGGCGGCGGCGGCCGCGGCCCTGCTGATCGGCTCGGGCTCGAGGCCGCGGCCCCAGCGCGCCACGCCCGCCCGCGCGGCGCCTGTCGCCTCGGCCTCGACACCCGACCGGCGCGCCGGCCGCCGCGCCGAACCGCGGCGAGCGGGGGCGGACGAGCCGCCCGGCTCGCCCGCCCTGTTCGACGAGCGGACGGGCGCGCCCCCGCCGGCGGCGGAGCAGACCGATCTCGTGGTCGTTGCCGAGGAGCGGACCTGCGTCCTGAGGGGCCAGGTGACCGACCCGCAGGGGCGGGGGGTGGTCGGGGCGCAGGTGTGGGTGGAGAGGCTGAGCTCATGGTCGCCGCCCCGCACCGGACCCGACGGGCGCTTCATCGCGCGCCGCCTCGGCCCAGGCGCGTACCTCCTCGTGGTGGAGCCGCCGCCCGAGGCCGGCCTGGCACGCCTCCAGCGCCCGGTTCGCCTCGAGCGCCCAGGCGCCGTGGCGGAGGTCGAGCTCGTGCTGAGCCCCCTGGCCCCGGTGACGGTCGAGCTGCCGGTAGGCGTGGCCGGACAGCTCGCGGTCCTGCCGACCGCCCCCGAGGCGCTCGAGCAGTTCGCCGGCCAGGCTCGGGGGCCGCGTCACGAGCTGCGCCTGCCGCCCGGACGGTACGAGGTCGCCTTCTGGAGCGACGACCGGACGGCGTGGGGGCGCGCCGACCTGGAGGTGGGACAGGCTCCGCTCCGGGTCCCGCTTCGCCTCGTGGGGGTGGGAGCGCTCGCCGTGCGGCTCGTCGACGGAGCCGGACGGCGCTTGCCGGTGCGAGAGCTGCAGGCGGAGCCGCTCGGCTTCCAGCCCTTCGACCCGCGCGGCGCAACGGAGGTCGGGTTCCTGTCGACGAGGATCCCGAGGCGCAGCGGACCCTGGCTGGAGGACGCGCCGCGCGTCGTTCGGCTGCCGCCTGGCAGGTGGGAGGTGCGGGTGTCCTCCGCTGCGGAGGCCGGTGTGTGCGTCGCGGTCGAGGGGGTCGACATGCCGGCCGACCGAGACCTCGAGGTGACGCTCGAGGCGAGGCCCGCGCGGGAGGTCCTGGTGGCCGCTCCGCGCTCTCTGGCGGACGCGGAGCTCGAGGTGTGGGGGCCGTTCGGCCTCGGCCTGGCGTTGCGCGACGAGGGAGGAGTCGCGATCGGCGGCCTCGGGCGGGAGGCGCGGGCGACGGTGTGGGCTTGGCAGGGACCCGACGACGTCGGCCGGGGCGAGCGGCCCTGGTTCGGCCTGTGCACGCTCGAGCCGGCGGTCACCAGCGGGCACCTCGTGATCTCCGAGTGGGCCGAGCTCAGCGTGCGGGTCCTCGATCGCGCGGGGGCTCCAGCTGGAGCGGGGATCGAGGTCAGCGTCGAGCCGGACCTGCCGGGCGAGTGGGCGAGCTCGCCGATGGTCGGCGCCCACCGCGAGTCCGCGCTCGCCTGCTCTCGCGAGACCGACCCGTCGGGGAGCGCCCGGCTCGACCTGCCGCCGGGGCGGTGGTTCCTGTGGGTGCCGGCGGCGAGCGATAGCGACATCGTCCTCGACCTCGCCCCCGGCGAGCGGCGCGAGGTGGTGCTCCGCGTCCCCTGATCAGGCCCAGTCGCCGCCGCGGGGGCGCTCGCTCCACCAGGGGCCGAAGCGCGCCCAGCCGGCGCCGAACAGCAGGCCGATCAGGTGGCTCAGGTCGCCGCCGTAGTTGGCGCCCTGCTGCCACAGGTTCACCACGAACAGGCCGCCGTACACGATCGCGAAGGTGGCGAGGGTCATGGGCAGGAGGCCGAACACCAGCACCGTGGCCTTGGGGAACAGCACCGCGGTCGCCCCGACCACCGTCAGCACGCTGCCCGAGGCGCCCAGGCCGATCACCTCCCAGGGGAGGTACCCCACGGCGCCCGCGCCCGTGAGGAGCACGTTCCCGAGCACGCCGCCGATCGTGTAGATCACCAGGAACCGGCCCGCGCCCCACACCCGCTCCAGCGGCGGGCCCAGGAAGTACAGGCCGATCATGTTGAACAGCAGGTGGAACAGGTCGGCGTGCAGGTAGGTGGCGGTGAGGAGGCGCCACACCTGGCCCTCGGCCACCGCCTGCGGCTGCATGACCCCCCACTGCACCACCGGGCCGCCCATGCCCGTCACCACCTGCAGCACGAAGATCGCCGCGTTCGCGATCAGCAGGGCCGGCACCGCCCACTGGCCGCCCGGCGCCCCCCGGGAGAGGGGGGCGCGAAACGCCGGGCGTTCCCGGGTCTGAGGGCTCATGTACTCGCGGTCGAACAGTCCCATGGCCGGCCTCCGCGGCGGGGCAGTGCAAGCGGCGCGCCGGCGGGGACGCGATCGCCTAACGCCCGTCGGCTGGACCTCCCGGTCCATGGTTTGCGACTCCGTAGGCGCAGCGCAGGCGCGGTCGGTCCTGGCTCGCCTCGCGCGCCGCCCCGGGCGTCGGACCGACAGCAGGGAGAGACGACGGCGTACATGCACGACCCCGCACGGGACGATCCTGCCTCGTCGCCGCCCGGCCGCGCCCCGGCTGACCCCGCGGCGGTGTTGCGGGGGGCGCGCGAGCAGGTGCTCAGGCGCTGGGAGGAGAGCGTGCGCGCCGCCAGCGCCGCGGCGGCCGACGAGCCGCGGGAGGTGATCCGCGACCACATCCCGCACTTCCTCGAGACGCTCGCCGACGCGCTGGAGGCGGGCGCCGTCAGGCGAGAGGCGGTCGAGCGGCAGGCGCGCCGGCACGGCCAGGAGCGGGTGCGCTGGACCGAGTACGGCCTGGACGACGTGTTCGGCGAGTACCGGCTGCTGCGGCGGGTGGTCCTGGACCTGCTCGAGGAGCGGGCGCCCCTCGACGTGCGGTCTCGCGACCTGGTGTTCGAGGTGACCGAGATGGCGGTGGCCCGGGCGGCCGGGGAGTTCGTGGCGGCGCAGTTCGAACGCGAGCGCGAGATCCGCCAGCTCGCCGAGCGCGCCTCGCGGCGTCTGCGCGACCTGCAGACGGTGACCGAGGCGGCCCTGGTCGGACGGGTCGCGCTGAGCAGCCTCCTCGACGACCTCCTGGGCAGGGTCCAGCGGGTGTTCGCCTGCGACACGGTGGCGGTCTTGCTCGCCGACGAGGAGGGTCGCCAGCTCTCGGTGGTGGCGGCCCGAGGGCTCGGCGCGGAGCTCGACGTTCAGGTGCCGGCGGGACGCGGGGTCGTCGGGCGCTGCTTCGCGGCCCGGGAGGCGCGCGCCGTCGAGGACCTCTCCCTGGAGCCCGAGGTCCTGAGCCCGGGGCTGCGCGAGGTCGTCACCAGCATGGCCGTCGCGCCCCTGTCGCTGGTCGACCGGGCGGTGGGGGTGCTCCACGTGGGCTCGCGCGCGCGGCGGCGGTTCAGCGAGGACGAGGTGCGCCTCCTGGCGCTGATCGCCGACCGCGTCGCGGTGGCGATCGAGCACGCGCGCCTGTACGAGGCGGCGCAGGAGCGTCTGCAGGAGCTCCGGCAGGAGCGCTCCCGGCGAGAGTCCTTCGTGGCGGCGCTGATGCACGACCTCCGCACGCCGCTGAGCGCCCTGGCCATGAGCCTGGAGCTGCTGCGCCAGCTCACGCAGGAGCCGGCCTTCGCCCGGCCGCTCGACCTGGCGGAGCGCAACGTCCGGCGCCTCGACCGGCTCACCCGCGACCTCCTCGACGTGACGCGCGTCCGCGGCGGCCGGGCGCTGCCGATCACCCCGCAGGAGGTGGACCTCACCCGCCTGGCGCGCGACCTGACCGAAGAGCTGTGCGCGCTGCACGGGGTCGATCGGTGCCAGGTCCACGCCGACTCCTCGGCGGAGGTGCGCGGCTGGTGGGACGCCGAGGCGCTGCGCCGGGTGCTGCAGAACCTGCTCGAGAACGGACTCAAGTACGGCAGCGGCGACACCCCGGTGAGCGTCGAGGTGGAGGGGGACGAGCGGCAGGCGAAGCTGCGCGTGCACAACGAGGGGCCGCCGATCCCGGCCCACCTGCAGGAGCGAGCGTTCGACCTGTTCGAGCAGCTGCAGGCCCCCGACCCGGCGAGCGACCGGTCGCGCAGCTGGGGGATCGGGCTCACCCTGGTCCGCGGGCTGGTCGAGGCGCACGGCGGCACCGTGGCCGTCGTCAGCTCTGCTGAGCGCGGGACGACCTTCACGGTCGAGCTGCCCCGCGACGCGCGGTCGTTCGCACCGAACCGGGAGAGCTGGCCACCAGGGGCCTGACCTGCGCGCTAGCGGTTCAGCGCTCCCCCAGCGCCCAGGGGACCAGGTCGCGGCGGATCGCCGCGCCGATCGCCGCCTCCGCTTCGCGGTCGGCGTGGGCGAGGTCGGGCGAGGAGGTGTGCAGGATCGCCTGATAGGCGGCGCCGGTGGCGTCCCACAAGGCGAGCACCACCTCGGCCGCCGGACGCAGCTCGGCGGGGAGGTGCCAGGGCGCCAGCTTGCGGTGGAAGCGGTTGACGACTCGCCAGTAGTCGAGCGGATCGGCGGCGGCGGCCTGGTGGGCCGCGTGGACGCACTGGGCCGCGGCGGCCGCCGCCCCGAAGGCG
>JAWLGW010000567.1:0-5088 GCA_041690735.1 Planctomycetota bacterium | reverse complement strand
GTTGGGGAAGAACAGCCCGTCGGCCAGCAGACGCAGCGCTCCGGAGGGCGGGTCGTAGGCGTACAGGCGCCCGTTGGGGCGGTGCTCCAGGAGGTCCAGGCGGTGGTCGTCCAGGCCGAACTTGCGCGAGGAGACGCTGAAGTAGACGGTGCCGTCGGCGGCGACGTCGAGGTCGTTGGCGACGCCGAGGGGTTGGTCCTGATAGGTGTCGGCCAGCACGCGCACCGCGCCGTCGGGCGCCACCGACAGGAGGCCCCGGACCGCGTCACACACCAGCAGGGTCCCGCCGCGCCGACCGGGCGTCGCCCAGGCGAGGCCCAGGGGCCGCCCCTCGGTGTCGGCGATCGTCTCGGCGGGGGTCGGCTGCAGCTCGCTGCACGAGGCCGGCAAGCGGACGATCCGTCCGTCGCCGAGGCCGGCGTAGATCCGCCCCTCGGCGTCGACCGCCACGTCCTCGGGGCCCTCGCCCTCGGTCGCCAGGCGCTCGACCATGGCCAGCTGGTGGTTGGGGCGCCAGGCGGCCGCGGGCGGCGGGGTCCAGGCCGCCGGCTCGACGTCGATCGGCCACGCGAGCAGGTAGCCCGCCGCCCCCAGCGCCGAGGCGGCGCTCCACCGGGCGAGGCGGCGGCGGGAGGGGAGCTTCACGGAGAGGGATTCTATACTGGGTTCGCCCTCAGATTCCCGGAGGCCCCATGAGCCCTACCGCCGAGCTCCACGAGGAGCTGCTGCAGCTCCGCTCCGCCGATCAGACCGCCCTCACGGTGCGCCGGGTGCGCCCCCGCGGGGAGGTGCGCGCGCGGCTGGGGTGGGTGCACGGGGTGGCGGAGCACGGCGGCCGCTACCTGCCGACGCTGCGGGCGCTGGCCGAGCGCGGCTTCGAGAGCGCGATCGTCGACCTGCGCGGGCACGGCGGGTCGGCGGGGCGGCGGGTCCACCTGCTCAGCTTCGACGAGTACCTCGACGACGTGGAGGCGCTGCTCGACCACCTGGGCGACTCGGGCGACTCGCCCCTGTTCGCCCTCGGCCACAGCATGGGAGGGCTGGTGCTGACGCGGACGCTGCAGGAGCGGCGCCACGCCCTGCCGCCGCTGCGGGGGGCGGTGCTGCTGTCGCCCTTCTTCGGCCTGTCCATGCAGCTGCCGATCTGGAAGGAGGTGGCGGGGCGGGCCCTGTCGCGCCTCCTGCCCTGGTTCGCCATGCCGACCGACCTCGACGTCGCCGCCCTCAGCAAGGACCCCGCCGTGGGCGAGGCCTACCTGTCGGATCCCCACATCTCGAAGAAGGCGACGGCCCGCTGGTACACCGAGACGGTCTCGCAGCTGCCGCAGGCGCTGCAGGGGGCGGAGGCGTTCGACCTGCCGCTCCTCATGATGCACGGGGAGGAGGACGGGCTGACCTGCGTGGAGTCGGCCAAGACCTTCTACGGGCGGGTGCCGAGCGCCGACAAGGAGCTGCGCCTGTGGCCGGGCCTGCGCCACGAGCTGCTCAACGAGGTGGAGCGCGAGCAGGTGCTCGAGCACCTCGTCGCCTGGCTGGAGGCACACCTGGAGGGCTGAGGAGCCCCCCGCCATGACCCCCTGGCAGGCCGGCGGTCGGATCGGCGACCTGGTCCTCGAGGAGCGCCTGGGGGCCGGCGGCATGGCCGAGGTGTTCCGCGCCCGTCACCCCGAGACGGGGGCGGCCTACGCGGTCAAGGCGCTGGCGGCGGGGGCCGACCCGGAGCTGGCCCTCCGCTTCGCCCGGGAGGGCGAGGCCCAGGCGAGGGTCGACGCGCACCCGCACGTGGCGCGGGTGCATCGGGCCGGCTCGGCGGCAGGGCGCGCCTACCTGGTGCTCGAGCTGCTCGAGGGGGGCGACCTGGCGGCGAGGTTGCGAGAAGCGCCCCTCCCGCTGGACCAGGCCCGCGCCGCGGTCGCCGCGATCGCGCAGGGCGTGGCGCACGTGCACGCGGCCGGGCTGCTCCACCGGGACCTCAAGCCGGCCAATGTGCTGTTCGCCGCCGACGGCACCCCCAAGCTGAGCGACTTCGGGATCGCCCGCGAGGTCGGGCGCGAGCGCCTCACGGTGACCGGCGACGTGATCGGCTCGCCCAACTGGATGGCGCCCGAGCAGGCGCGGGGGGAGCGGGCGCAGGACGAGCGGACCGACGTGTACGGCCTGGGCGCCCTCCTGTACCACGCGCTCACCGGCAGGCCCCCGGTCGTGGGGAGCACGCCCCTCGACACCCTCCGCCGGGTGGTCGAGGAGACTCCGCCCGCGCCGAGCAGTCTGCGCAGTGAGCTGCCGGCCGAGGTCGACGCCGTGTGCGCCAAGGCGCTGGCGAAGGCGCCGGCCGAGCGGTACCCCGACGCCGGCGCCTTCGCCGCCGCGGTGGCGGCGCTGCCGGGGGCGCGCGACCGCCGGCCGCTGCGGCTGGGCGGGGGCGCGGGCCTGGTGGCCGTGGCCGCGCTGCTGCTCGCCGGGGGAGCGCTGCAGCTCCACCTGCGGCGAACCGGCGCCCGAGCCGTGTTGCACAGCGTGGGGGCGTGGGAGCGCGAGCAGGTGGCCCCTTACGCCCTCGGGCTGGGCGCCGCCACCGCGCCCGAGCGCGACGCGCTGGAGGCGGCCGCCGGGCGGCTGGCCGAGGTCGAGGACGTCCTGGGGCGCGAGGCGATCGGCGCGGTCGGCGGGTGGATCCGGCCCACGCTGCGCCTCCTGCGCGACGAGCGGCTCGGCAGGGCGCGGGCGGGGGTCGACGGGCGGGAGCGGGCCGTCGAGGCGCTGCTGCTGGCGCGGGCGGGCCAGCTCGAGGGCGCCTGGGCGGCGCAGGCCGAGGTGGCGCGTCGCGACGCGGGGCTCGCGCTGCGCCTGGCGCGCTGGCTGGCGCGGGCCGAGCTCGAGGCGCTGGCCACGGGGCTGGTGGCGCGACCCCTCGGCGAGTTCGAGCGGGCGGCGAGGCGCGCGGGCGAGCGGCTGACCGCCAGCGGCCTCGCTCCCCAGGCGTCTGCGGAGATCAAGCTGGCCCTGCTGGCGCGGCACGGCGCCGAGTGGAGCGTCCCGCCCGTGTCCCTCATTCAGCGGGTGGACAAGCTGGAGCTGTTCCTGCAGGCCGGCGGCGAGCTGCCGCGCGCCGCTCGCGAAGAGGTCGAGCGCCACCTGGAGGCCCTGCTGGAGCCGCGCCTGCTCGAGGTGGAGGCGGCCCAGGGCGAGGCGCGGCGGGAGGCGGTGCGCCGCCTGATCGACGACGCCGACCTGCTCCTGCACCGCCTCGGCCTGCTGCGGCCGCTGGCGCCTCGCGTGGTGGACGTCATCCGCTGGCTGGTGTACGAGTCGCGGTGGACGGTGGGCGAGCTGGCGTTGTCCCTGCGCTACGAGCCGCTCACCAACACCACTCAGGCGGGGCGGCTGAGCGCCGGAGAGGTGGAGGCCTACTTCGGCGACCGCCTCAGCTGGGCTCGCGCCTGGGTGGAGTGGTACCGGGCCCCGCGGGCGGCTCGGGGCGGCTCCGCCGAGCGCGACCTCCGGCTCGAGCTCCTCGAGGCGCTGCTCGAGGGCGACCCGCCGCTCGACGTCCACCCCGCCGTGGCTGCCAACCTCCTGCACCGGTTGAGCAACGACCTGCGCGAGGCGGCCGCGAGCTCCCCGGCGCAGGCGCAGGCCCTGGCGCGCCGCCTGCTGCGGGCCGGCCAGGCGGTGGTGCGGATCGAGGAGGCGCGGTCGCCTGACCTGCTGGGCGGCTACCACGCGATCGCCGTCGCCCGCGGCCTCATGGAGGGGGAGCCGGCGGTTGCGGCCGGCTGGGCCGACGCGGCCGCGGCGCTCCAGGCCCGGGTCGACCGGGGCGCCGGAGTGGAGGTGCGCCGAGCCCTGGTCGACGTGCTGGTCAACGGGGCGGCGGTGGAGGAGGACGCCGGGCGGCTCGAGGGGGCGCTCCGCCTGGCCGAGCGCGCGCTGGCGAGCTGGCTGGAGGGCGGGCGCCCCCGCAAGGCGGGCGTCACCAAGCTCGTGAAGGAGGTGGAGGGCGTCCCGGCGCACGAGGGGGCGCTGCGCGCGCGGGTGGCGCGGCTGCGACGGCTCCTGGGGGACATCGGGGGGGCGGCCGAGGCGCTGGGGCCCGCGCCCGAGGAGCGCCTCGACGAGAGCGGCCACTTCGCGGCGGAGGTGATCCACCTCGCGCTGGAGCGCGGTGACGTGGCGGCGGCGCGCGTCCTGCTCGGCCGCGCCCAGGCGGCTCACGGCGACGCGGGCGCGCTCCAGCGCCTCGCCCGTCGTCTGGAGCGTTAGCTCGCGCTAGCTCCAATGCCGCATGGTTAAGGCACAAGTCTTCGGCAGATCAGCGGTTAGCTGTTAGCGGTTAGCTTCGGAAGTGGGAGCCGCGGAGCGCGACGCCCGCCGGCTTCGCCCGCTTCAAGAGGGCTAACGAAGGCTGAACGCGTCGCACCGCAAGCTAACCGCTAACCGCTAACCGCTAACCGCTCCGTCGTCGTGAGCTGATTCCTTAACCATGCGGCATTGGCGCTAGCTCGACAGCGCCCGCCGGGCCCGGGGGCTGCGCACGTGCCCGTGGGCGACGAACCACGCGAGCGCGTCGCGGAGGGTCTCCTCCAGCGGACGCGAGGGCAGCCCCAGCTCCTCGCGCGCCCGGCGGCAGTCCGCTCGCAGGCCCAGCCGGGTGGCCTCGGCCGCGGCCGGAGTCAGGAACGGCGGGGCGCCGGTCAGGCGGGCGCGGGTCACCAGGGCCCGGGCGACCAGGCGGAGGGCGGGCGTGGGGGTGGCGAGCACCGGCTTGCGCAGGCCGGCGACGCGCAGGGTCTCGCCCATGAGGTGGCGGTAGCTGACGTTCTGGCCGCCCAGCAGGTAGCTGGCCCCGGGGCGGCCGCGCTCGGCGACGAGGAGGTGGCCCGCCGCCACGTCGCGCACGTCCACCACGTTGAGCTCGCCGGGCGCCGCCAGCGCCACCGGCAGCTCGAGGGCGGTGAGCAGCGCGCGCCCCGTGGGCGTCGGGCCCAGGTCGCCCGGGCCCAGCGGGACGGTGGGCGCGGCGATCACCACCTCGGGGCCGCCCTCGCGGGCGAAGCGCTCCGCCCACCGCTCCGCCAGCAGGTGCGC
>JAWLGW010000566.1:0-5096 GCA_041690735.1 Planctomycetota bacterium | reverse complement strand
CTCGCGCGAGGCGCTGCACGACGTGCTCGAGCGCGCCCGGGGGGTCCCGTTCCTCGACCACGCCGCCACCCTGGCCGGGATCCCGGCGACGGAGATGGTGGCCGGGATCGGCATGGAGCTGCGGCAGGTCGAGGGCGTCCTCAACGGCACGACCAACTACATCCTCGAGCGGCTGGCCGACGGCGCGACCTTCGAGCGGGCGCGGGACGAGGCGGTGGACAAGGGGTTCGCGGAGCGAGACTGGCGCTACGACCTGGAGGGCCAGGACGTGGCGGTCAAGCTGGTGGGCCTGGTGCGCCACCTGACCGGACAGGTGATCGGGGCGGACGAGGTGGCGCTCGAGGGGTCCGAGGCCCTGGGCATCACGCGCGGGATCGTGGGCGCGACCCCCGAGCTGATCGCGCGGCTGGCCGGCGAGGGGAAGAAGCTCAAGCTCATGGGTCGGGTGACGATCGTCGAAGGCGCGGTGCGCGCCAGCGTCGGCCCGCGGGTCCTGGCGGAGGTCGACCCCTTCGCCCAGGTGGATGGCTTTCACAACGCCGTGAAGCTGGAGGGGCGCATGAACGCCACCCCGATGGAGCTGTTCCTGCGAGGGCCCGGGGCCGGCGCCGACGAGACGGCCAGCCGCGTCCTCGGGAACGTCAACCACCTGATCGAGGTCCTCTCCTGGCGAGGGCGCTCGTGAGCGGCGCCTCGCGCCTGACCTGCGTCCGCTGCGCGGCCGAGGTCGCCCCGCCCGCGAACGCGTGCCCCTGCGGCGGCCTGCTGGAGGTGTGGCACGAGTTCCCGCTGCGCGGCGAGGCGCTGCGCGATCGGCTGGAGTCGCGGCGCGGCGCCCGGCGCGGCCCTGATCGCAGCGGCGTGTGGCGCTACCGGGAGCTGGTCGCCCCGGACCTGCCCCTCGAGGCCATGGTGGCGCGGGGGGAGGGGAACACCGGCCTGTACGAGGTGCCGGGGGTCGCCCGCTGGGCGGGGCTGTCCGGGCCGCTGCTGCTCAAGCACGAGGGGGAGAACCCCACCGGCTCCTTCAAGGACCGGGGCATGTGCGTGGGCGTGAGCCAGGCGCTCCACACCGGCGCGCGGGTCCTGGCCTGCGCCTCGACCGGCAACACCTCGGCCTCCCTCGCCAGCTACGCCAGCCTGGCTGGGGTGCCCTCGGTGGTGTTCATCCCGGCGGGCAAGATCGCCTCGGGCAAGCTGGCCCAGACGGTGGCCTACGGGGCGCGGGTCCTCGAGGTGCGGGGCAGCTTCGACCTCGCCATGCAGACCGTGGAGGAGGCGGCCGAGGCCTTCGGGCTGGGGCTGCTCAACTCGGTGAACCCGTGGCGGATCGAGGGGCAGAAGGCGATCGGGCTGGAGATCCTCGACGATCTGGGCTGGCAGGTCCCGGACTGGATCGTGCTGCCGTCGGGGAACCTCGGCAACATCTCCGCGCTGGGCAAGGCGCTGCGGGAGGCGCACGAGGTGGGGCTGATCGATCGGCTCCCCCGGATCGCCGGCGTACAGGCGGCGGGGGCGGCCCCCTTCGTGCGCTACTTCGCGGCGCGGCGCGGCGGCGGCGGCGTCGCCTTCGAGGCGGAGCCCGCCCCCGAGACCGTGGCGACGGCGATCCGCATCGGGAACCCCCGCTCCTGGGAGAAGGCCAGCCGCGAGGTCGACACGCTCGGCGGCGAGGTGCTGGCGGTGGACGACGCGGCGATCCTGGCGGCCAAGGAGGAGATCGACGCAGCGGGCGTCGGATGCGAGCCGGCCTCGGCGGCCTCGGTCGCCGGGCTGCGCGTCCTGGTCGAGCGGGGGGTGGTGCCGCCGGAGGCACGCGTGGTCGCGATCCTCACCGGGCACCTGCTCAAGGACCCCGAGACGACCACCCGCTACCACGACGGCAGCCTGGAGGGGATCGCCGCCCCCGCCCGCCAGGGGCGGCAGGTGGTGGACGCCTCCCTGGACGCGATCCGGGCCGCCCTGGCGGACCTGCTGGAGCGCTGAGACCGTCCGTTGCCTTGGGGCAGGTCAGGCGGTCGCGAGGGCGCGGAACCCGAAGCTGCCCCGCCGGATCGTCGCCGCGGCGACGTGGCTGGACCACCAGGAGGTGGTGGCCGCGTCGGTCTGGGGGATCACCGGAGCGGGGAGGGTCTCGGTCATGCCCGCGGGACCTGCCTCGCCCCCGCTCCTGTCAGCCGGCCGGCGCCTCTGCGGCCTCCCGCTCGATGAACCGGGCGTGGAGCGCCCGGACCGCCGCCTGCGCCTGGTCGGCCGCCACGATCACCGAGATGTTCCGCTCCGAGGCGGTCTGAGCGATGGCGTCGATGTTGATCCCCGCGGCGGCGAGCACGTCGAACACGGCCGCCGCGAAGCCGATCTGGCCGCGCATGGTGGAGCCGATCAGCGACACGGCGGCGAGGCCGTCGCGCAGCTGCCCCTCCAGGTTCCCCCGCTGTTCGGCCAGGAGGCGCTCCACCACGGGGCGGTTGGCGGCCCGGATAATGATGGTGGTCTCTCCCGCGGGGGAGGCCTCGGTCAGCAGCAGCGGCGCGATCCCGGCGGCGGCCAGCCCCTCCAGGAACCGGGCCAGACCGACCAGGAACTGCCCGGGGCGCGGCTCCGCCAGCTCGCCGCCCGTCGGGTCGAGGTCGCTGGCGGTCACCTCGCCCGCGTCCCCCAGGAGGTCGATCATGACCACCTCGGGCACGGTGGTGATGGCGAGGGCGGAGGTGTCGACCTCCCCGATCACCGACGGGTGCGCCTCGTCCTGGAAGGCGTGGACCTCGATGGGGGTGCGGGTGCGGCGGGCGGGATGGATCGCCTTGGCGGCGATCGCCGGCAGCCCGTAGTGGGCGAGCTCGAGGGCGTCGAGGTAGTGGAGTCGGGCGATCACCCGCGGCCGCTCGACGACCCGCGGGTCGGCGGTGAGCAGCCCGGGGGTGTCCTTCCACAGGACGGCCGGTCCGCCCAGGACCGAGGCCAGGAAGGTGGCCGTGGTGTCCGAGCCGCCGCGCCCGATGGTCGTGATCCGGCCGTCGAGGTCGCAGCCGACGAACCCGGCGACCACGTAGACCACGTCCGCGTCGGCCCTGAAGCGCTGCAGGACCTCCTCGCGCGAGCGGGCCAGGATGCGCGCGTCGCCCGGCTCGGAGGTGGTCAGGATCCCTGCTTCCTCGGCGACCAGCGCCCGGGCCGGCAGGCCGGCGTGGGCCAGGTGCGCCGCGCCCAGGTGGACCGACAGGCGCTCCCCCGTGGCGAGCACCCGATCGCGGGTCGCCGGCGGCACCTCGCGCAGGGCCGCGACGCCCCGCACCCCCCGCACCCGCGCGTCGAGCCGCGCGCCGCCGGCGCGCTCCGCCGGGGCCCGCACCTCGGCGCCGACCTCGGCGAGCACCTCGGCGTGGCGCGCGCGCAGCCCGTCGATCGCCACGGCCGCGCCCGCCTCGGCCCGGCTCAGCAGGTCGATCAGCTCGTCGGTGACGCCCTTGAGGGCCGACAGCACGATCACCAGCGGGCGCGGCTCGTGACGGAGCTTGTCGATCATGCGCAGGAGCCCCTCGGGGCTCTGGAGGCACGACCCGCCGAACTTCATGACCTTCATGGGCGCACGACCCTACCGGGGCCGGAGGGGGCGCACAAGCGCGCGGTCTTGTCGGGACCTGCCGCGGGACTAGAATTCGGCGGACCTTACGGCAGGCCTCCGGCCCCGGGCAAACGGCGCCCGGCGGGAGGCGTAACCGGTCCGAGCGCCCCCTCCAACTGGAGCCCGAAGCCGCGGGCAGAGGGGGCTCAGATCACCAACGAATGAGGACGGCATGAACCGCACTGGTCTTCTCCTGGCGCTGGCGCCCGTGTGCGCCCTGATGTGCGCGGGCGCGAGCCCCGCCGCGGCGCAGACTGCCGAGCGCGGCCCGCTCAGCTGGACCTTCGAGGAGGGCGGCGAGCATCACTACGCCTTCTCCTGGAACCTCGAGGCGAAGAGCAGCATCATCGGCGCTCAGCCCATGGAGATGGGCGGCCTCGACGTCAAGGTCGCGCTCACGCTGACGGAGCGGGTCAAGGGCGTCACCGAGGGTGTCGCCACGATCGAGGGCACGATCACCTCGGTGAAGGCCTCGCAGTCGCTCAAGCTCCCCATGGGCATGCCGGGGCCGCCCCCGAGCGAGTACGACTCCCTCACCGGCAAGACCAGCACCCCGGTGCTGGCGGCGCTGGAGAAGGCCGTCGGCAAGATCATTACCTACAAGATGGACCGGGCCGGCAAGGTCAGCGAGCTGACCGGCGGCGAGGCCATCGCCGAGGCGATCGCGCAGGCGGCCGAGGAGGCCATGGCGCAGGGCAACAACGGCCAGGGCGGCATGGGCGGCATGGGCGGCATGGGCGGCATGGGCGGCGGCATGGGCGGCATGGGCGGCGGCGTCGACATGTTCCTGATCGCCTTCGCCGACGAGACGCTCCAGAGCACCCTCAACGTCCTCAACCACGTGCTGCCGGCCGACGGCGCCGCGGCCGAGGGCGAGACCTGGAGCCACGAGGTGGTCGAGGAGCTGCCGATGGGCTCCCTGTCGTTCACCGGGCTGTACAAGAACGACGGCACCTCGGGGACCAAGACCCGCATCTCGTTCAAGCCCGAGGGCGAGGTGAAGCTCGAGAAGAGCGCGGGCGAGGATGAGAACCCCGAGGCCGCGGCCATGCGTCAGATGATGGGCGAGCAGAAGGTGGTCAAGAAGTCGGTCCGCGGCGTGTCCACCTTCGGTCAGGGCTCGATCGTCGACAGCGAGGTCGTGCAGGAGGTCCAGAGCGAGGGGGCTCTGCCGGCCATGCTCCAGATGCAGTTCGGCGAGCAGGGCAAGGACATGAAGATGGGATCGGGCTACGTGCTGACGCTGCGCTACGAGCAGAAGGACGCGCCGCCTGCTGCCGCCAAGGGTGAGGGCAGCGCCCCCGCCGAGGATGGCGGCGCCCGCTTCTAGGCTCTCCGACCGCCACCTGCTCGAGCCTGCGACCCCGGCCGCCCCATCTCGTGGCGCTGCCGGGGTCGCGGCACGTACGGGGACCTGGTTGCAATTAGAGTTTTGTTCTGGTACTTTCCCTCGCGAGGGGGAAGCCTTACA
>JAWLGW010000565.1:0-5107 GCA_041690735.1 Planctomycetota bacterium | reverse complement strand
AAGGGGCGTGCCCGGCGAGCACGTGGGTGAGGCCGCCGGTCGGGGGGGAGCGGGGGGGAGGATGGCGCAACATTCAGCCGCGGTAGCCGGAGGAGATCGAACACGGAATATCAACAGGGGATATCAATGGGAACGGCGAACGGCTCGTCCTCGGAGACGTCAACTGCGTTGCCTCCAGCAGAGCCGTTCCCTGTTCTCATTCGCTGTTTGCTGTTGATATTCCGTGTTCTGCGAGCCGTCCGGAAGGCGCTCCTGCCGGTTCGCGACAGCCTCGGGGGCGCGGCCCGTGGCGTCGAGGGGAGGCGGCGCCGGCATCCCGGCCGCGCGCCAGCGACGCCGCGAGCGCCGCCCGCTCGGGGCGCGCGCGAAGCAGCCGCACGTCGAGGCGCCCGGCCGCTCCGGAACGTCGCATGCAGCGGTCGCCTGCGCCGTCGAGGTGAGCCGCCGCGCCCGGGCGGTCCAGCGTCAGCAGTGACCCGCCGGCGGCGGGCCCGTCCCGGCGGAGGACTCCCGAGGAATCCGGCAGCGCGAGGAGGAGGTGCGCGGTGGAGAGCAACGGTCGGCACGAGGTGGTGGTGGTCACCGGCGCGTCGGCGGGCGTCGGCCGCGCGACGGTGCGGGCGTTCGCGCGGCGCGGCGCCCGGATCGGGCTGCTGGCGCGCGGGCGAGACGGACTCGACGGCGCCCTCCGCGACGTAGAGGGGCTGGGCGGCGAGGGGCTGGTGCTGCCGACCGACGTCAGCGACCCCGATCAGGTGGAGGCGGCGGCCGCCGCCGTCGAGGCGCGCTTCGGCCCCATCGACGTGTGGGTGAACAACGCCATGGTCACGGTGCTGTCGCGGGTGATCGACATGACGCCCGACGAGTTCCGGCGTGTGACCGACGTCACCTACCTCGGCACCGTCTACGGGACCCTCTCCGCCCTGCGGCGCATGCTGCCGCGCGACCGGGGCAAGATCGTGCAGGTCGGCTCCGCGCTGGCCTATCGCGGCATCCCGCTCCAGTCGGGCTACTGCGCGGCCAAGCACGCGATCCAGGGCTTCTGCGAGTCGCTGCGGGCGGAGCTGCGCCACGACGGCAGCGCCGTGACCGTGACCATGGTGCAGCTCCCGGCCCTCAACACACCCCAGTTCGAGTGGATGCGCAACCGCATGCCCCACCACGCTCAGCCGGTCCCGCCGATCTACCAGCCGGAGGTGGCCGCCGAGGCGATCGTGTTCGCCTCCCACACGGCCCGGCGAGAGGTCTACGTGGGCGCGCCCACGGTCAAGGCGATCTGGGGCAACAAGGTGGCGCCGAGCGTGGCGCTCCACCACCTGGCGAAGGTCGGCTTCGAGGGGCAGCAGACCGAGCAGCCCGAGGAGCCGGGGCGCCCCGACAACCTGTGGACGCCGGTGGCGGGGGACCACGGGGCGCACGGGCCGTTCGACGAGCGGGCGCGCAGCTCGAGCGTTCAGCTGTGGGCGACCCGGCACCGGGCGGAGCTGCTGACGGGGCTGGGCCTCGCCGGGCTGGCGGCGCTGGGCACGCTCGGCCTGCGGCGGTGGGGGCGCGCCGCCTGAGCGCGCCGTGGCTCCCTCGCTCGTGACGTCCTCGTGGCCCGAGGTCCTCCTGTGGAGCGTGTTCGCGACCGGCCTGCTGTCGATCGTCCTGGTGGCGGCGCAGGGGCTGGGCGGGACGCGCCTCAGCCTCCCCTTCCTGGTGGGGACCGCCCTCACGGGGCGACGCCACCTGGCCATGACGCTGGGGACCGGCCTCCACCTGCTGGCGGGCTGCGCGTTCGGGCTCATCTACGCGCTGGTGTTCGAGGCGTGGGCCTGGGGGGCGACCTGGTGGTCGGGGGCGCTGCTGGGGGCGGCGCACACCGCGGTGGTGCTGCTGGTCCTGCAGCTCTCGCCGTGGCTGCACCCGCGGGTGGCGCGGGTGCGGGAGGGGCCGACGCGCCGGCGGCGGATCGAGCCCCCGGGGGCGCTGGCGCTGCGGTACGGCCCGGCCACGCCGGTCGTCGTCCTGGCGGCGCACCTGGTGTACGGGGTGGTGCTGGGGTCCTTCTACCCCGGCTGAGGAGCGACATGGCGATCGCGTCACGCGAGCAGCAGGTCCGGCAGGGCGAGGCGGCGGCCTCGCCAGACAGGGGCAGTCCAGACAGGGGCAGCCCAGACAGGGGCAGCCCAGACATGGGCAGTCGGGGGGGGCCCGCGGTCGAGCGTCCCGCCGAGGCGCAACGGCCGGACCTCGCCGACGTCTACCCGCCGATCGGCGACTACGCCCCCATCGGGGACTGCGGCTCGGTGGCGCTGGTGTCGCGGGACGGCTCGATCGACTGGCTGTGCTGGCCCCGGTTCGACAGCCCGGCCCTGTTCGCGCGCCTGCTCGACCGGCGCCGCGGCGGGTTCTTCGAGGTGCGGCCGCTGGGGCGATACGAGGTCGAGCGTCGCTACCTGCAGGGGACCAACGTCCTCGAGACGACCTTCCATACCCCGACCGGCGTGGCCCGCCTGGTGGACGCCATGCTGGTGGGTGCCGAGGACGGGGCGCTCCGGCCGGAGCACGAGCTGCTGCGCTGCCTGGAGGGCGTGGAGGGCGAGGTGCGGCTGTGGGTCGACTGCGACGTGCAAGGACACTACGGGCGCCACGACGCCTCGCTGGTGCGGCGCGGCGCTTGCGGCGCGTTCTGGACGATGGGCGCCGACGTGCTGGTGTTCCGCGGCGACGTGCCCCTGGAGCACGGGCAGCGCAGCGGCCGGCTGGCCGGCGCGGTGCGCCTGCGCGCCGGCGAGCGGCGGCACGTGGCCCTGTGCTACGACCGCGAGGAGCCCGCCGTGCTGCCCTTGCTGGGCGCCGAGGCCGACCGCGCGCTCCAGGCGTCGGTCGACTACTGGCGGCGGTGGAGCGGGGGGTGCACCTACGAGGGGCCGTATCGGGACGCGGTGCTGCGGAGCGCCCTGGCGCTCAAGCTCATGGTGTATGCGCCCTCGGGCGCGATCATCGCGGCGCCCACCGCCTCGCTCCCGGAGCGGCTGGGGGGCCAGCGCAACTGGGACTACCGCTACTGCTGGGTCAGGGACGCCGCCTTCACGGTGCGCGCCCTGTTCGCGCTCGGCTTCGTGACGGAGGGCGAGGCCTTCTTCTCCTGGCTGACCCACGCCAGCCGGCGCAGCCTGCCGCGGCTGGACGTGGTGTACGACGTGCACGGCAGCGCCGACCTGCCCGAGCGAGAGCTCGAGCATCTGGAGGGCTACGCCGGCTCGCGGCCCGTCCGGATCGGCAACGCCGCCTCGCACCAGCTGCAGCTCGACGTGTACGGGATCCTGGTCGCGGCGGCCCACGAGTACGTGCGGGCGGGGGGGCAGCTGAGCTCGTTCCAGCGGGTCATGCTGCGCCGGATCGGCAAGTACCTGGCTCGGGACTGGCGCCTGCCGGACAACGGGATCTGGGAGGTGCGCGGGCAGCGGCGCCGCCACACCTTCTCCACCGCCATGTGCTGGGTGGCCCTCGACCGCCTGATCGACCTGCACCGGGCGGGCGTGCTGCCGCGGGTCCCGGTGGAGCGCTATCGGGAGGTGCGCAACGAGATCCGGCGCGAGATCGAGCGGGAGGGGTTCGACGGCGAGTCCTGCAGCTACACCAGCACCTTCCAGGGGCCCGAGGTCGACGCCAGCCTCCTGCTGCTGGGGATCTACGGCTACGCCGACCCGACGGGGGCGCGCATGGAGGGGACCCGGCGGCGGATCCGTCAGGAGCTGGGGGAGGGGCCGCTCCTGCGGCGCTACGGCGAGGACTGGAGCGACGGGGTGGGCGGCCCCGAGGGCGCCTTCGGCGCCTGCTCCTTCTGGGAGGTGGAGCACCTGGCGCTGGCCGGGCGCCTGGACGAGGCGCGGCGGCAGTTCGAGGCCTTGCTGGAGTACGCCAACGACCTGGGCCTGTACGGCGAGGAGGTCGACCCCTTCACGGGCGAGGCGCTGGGCAACTTCCCGCAGGGCCTGACGCACCTGGCGTTGATCGACGCCGCGGTGCGGATCTCCGAGGTGGAGGGCTGCCTGTGACGATCGCGCTCCACGCGATGGTGTGGGGGCTGGTGGCCACCCTCCCCCTGACCCTCCTGGTGTGGGCGATGCAGAGCATGGGGTGGACGCGCATGAGCCTGCTGTTCATGGTCGGCTCCACCTTCACCGCCCGTCGCCGCCTGGCGATGGGGCTGGGGGCCGCCGTGCACGTGGTCCTGGGGGCCCTGCTGGCCGTGCTGTACGCCCTGGTGTTCGAGGCCTCCGAGCGGGCCACCTGGTGGCTGGGCGCCCTGCTCGGCGCCTACCACGGCCTGTTCGTGCTGACCGTCGTGGTGTACCTGCTGCCCGACCTCCACCCTCGCATGGCGGGCAAACAGCACGGACCCGACCCGACGCCGCTGCTGCAGCCGCCGGGCTTCCTGGCGCTGAACTACGGCGAGCGGACGCCGATCGTCACCCTCGCGGCCCACGTCGTGTACGGCGCCGTGATCGGCGCGGGGTACGGGCTGCAGTGAGGGCGCCGCGGCGCGTCGGGCGTGGCGCAGGCCCGGAGGCGCCCCTGTCGCGGACGAGGCTCCAGGCGGCAGAGCGGCGCGCGACCAGGGAGGGTTGCGCCTGGCGCGCGGGTTGCGCCGATGCCGGGCGCAGGGGCGGGCGCGGGGCGATCCCTCGGGGTCGTCTCGCGCTCGCGCCTCGCAGGAGCGGGGACATGAGGGCGAGCGGGCGACGCACAGGGCAGGCGCTGGGCAGCACCAAGTGGGCGATCGCCGAGGGCTACATCCCCTCCGAGAGCACGGGACCCGAGCCGGAGATGAAGAGCCACGAGACGGCCTGCCTGCTCAACACCGGCGACGAGGGCGCCGAGGTGCGGATCACCGTGTACTTCACCGACCGCGACCCGGTCGGCCCCTACCGCCTCACGGTCCCCGCCCGGCGCACGGTGCATCTGCGGTTCAACGACCTGAACGACCCCGAGCCGATCCCCCGCGACACCGACTACGCCACCGTGATCGAGTCCACCCGCCCGATCGTGGTGCAGCACACCCGCCTCGACTCGCGGCAGGCGGAGAACGCGCTCATCAGCACCGTGGCCTACCCGG
>JAWLGW010000564.1:0-5112 GCA_041690735.1 Planctomycetota bacterium | reverse complement strand
CCTGCGGCAGCTCGTCGCTCTGCTTCCACGACGCCGCCCAGACGGGGAACAGCGGGATCTGCAGGCGGGGGTGGGGCCAGGGGTGGGTCGGCGCCCACAGGCGGCGCTCGGGCGGCACGCTCGCCAGCCGCTCGCGCACCCAGGCCCGCTCCTCGGGCGCGGGGTGATCGGCGAAGGCGAACGCTTCGTCGGGGTCGCGGAACAGGAGCAGCGCGTGCCCCTCGGCGACGGTGGGGACGTTGCGCCGTCCGCGCAGCATGACCTCGAGGCCGGGGATCACCACCGGGCCCTCCCGTCGATCGAGCGCCCGCACCTGCCGCGCCAGCTCAAGCAACCCCGCGCGCTCGGCGGGAGGCCGGCCGCGCAGCCACAGGTGCGGGTTGATCCCCACGAAGTCGAGGCCGTTCGCGGCGGCCAGCGCCCACGTCTCCTCGGGAGTGACGGGCGCGTGCCCGCCGTCGGGCGGATCGCAGTGGGCGTGGAGGTCGCCGACCAGCCACACGCCCTCCTCCTGCGGGGCGCCGGGCGGGTCGGCCGGCGGCGGCCCCGCGTCGTCCCCCGCCGGATCGAAGCCGACGAGGCCCGCCAGCAGGTCGATCAGCTGCCCGGGGCTGAAGCCGAGGCGCAGCCCGACCAGCCCCGCGAACAGCCCCACCTCCACGTCTGCGATCCGCCACGGGTCCTCGCCGTACCACAGCTCGCCGCCGTTGGTGTGCAGGTGCCCCAGGCGCCACACCTGCCCGTCCCGCAGGGCGCCCCACCACAGGAGCGCGGACAGGGGCAGGCCGATCTCCCGGTCCCACAGCCACTCCACCCGTCGGCCGCGCAGGCCGACCTTGCGCCCGTGCGCGTAGCCCGCGCCCAGGTGGAGGAGGTCGGTCAGCTTGACGTCGGCGGCCAACCCCAGGCCGGCGCTGGCCTCGAGGACGAACACGTCGGCGAGGTCCGCGGCGCGGTCGTGAGCCCAGGCGCAGGAGGCGAGCAGCAGGGCCGGCAGCAGCGCCGCGGCGCGGCGCGGGGAGCGTCGGGTCGGCGGGAGCACGCCGTAGACTCGCACACCCGCGCAGGTGCCGGGGGCAGGCTAGGGGTCGCCCCTGCTGCGCCAGCCCCCTAAGATTCAGTCCCCGGCCGCGCCGGCGCGGCTGCAGCCGGAGAGGAGCGCCATGCGAACGTCCCGCGCCAGCCGCCTGTCCCTCTGCGCGGCGCTGCTCGCGCTGTCGAGCGCGGGCTGCGAGGGCGGAGACGGGCCCGCCGCCGTCGCGGCCGAGGAGGCGCCGCCCCCCCTGGTGGAGGCCCTCCCGGCCCGAGAGGGCGCGCTCCCCCTCGAAGAGCGGCTGAGCGGCGCGGTCCGCGCCCGTAACCAGGTGACGATCCGCGCCGAGGTGGACGCCGTGGTGGTCGAGGTGCTCGTCCGCAGCGGCGAGGCCGTCACCCGCGGGCAGCCGCTGGTGCGGCTGCAGGACGACGCGCTGAAGCAGCAGCTCAGGCAGGCGGAGGCGACGGTCCGCCTGCAGGAGTCCGCCACCCTCGCCGCCCGGGCTCGGGTGCGGGAGCTCGAGGCCCAGGTCCGGCGGTCGCGGCAGCTGGCGGCGCAGGCGCTGGTCACCGCCCTCGAGGTCGAGGTGCTCGAGGCGCAGCTGGCGGGGGCCGAGGCGGCCGTGGGGCAGGCGGAGTCGCGGGTCGAGCTGGCGCGGGCGGCGGTCGAGGAGCGCCGCGCCGACCTGGCCAAGACGGTGGTGCGGGCGCCGGTGGCGGGGCGGATCGGCCTGCGCCGGGTCGAGGTCGGCCAGCTCGTCGACGCCAGCAGCGTCCTGTTCCAGCTGGGCGACCTGTCGCAAGTGGTGGTCGAGGTGCCCCTGACCGGCCAAATGCTCGGCTACCTGCGGGAGGGCCAGCCGGCGCTGATCTCGACCCGCCCGGGAGGGGCGCCGCTGCGGGCGACCCTGTCGCGGATCTCGCCCTTCCTGGCCGCGAGCAGCCTCAGCACCACCGCCGAGATCGACGTGCCCAACCCCGAGGGGCGCCTGTTCCCCGGCATGTTCGTGACCGTCGACGTGCTGTACGGCCAGACCGAGCAGGCGACGCTGGTCCCCTCCAGCGCCCTGTGGGAGGACCCCCTCAGCGGCGCGCTGGGGGTGTTCGTGATCCGCGCCGCGGCCGGGGACGAGGACCGGGCCCTGTCCAGCGAGGCCCAGCCGGTGAGGCTGTGTCCGGTCGAGGTGCTGGCGCAGGGCCGCGCCACCGCCGGCGTCAGCGGCGTGGCGGCGGGGGAGTGGGTCGTGACGGTGGGCCAGCACCTGCTCGCTCGCGGGGGCGACGCCGCGGCGCGCGTGCGGCCGACGAGCTGGGAGCGCGTGCTCGACCTGCAGTCGCGCCACCGCGAGGACCTGCTGCGCGAGTTCCTCGACGAGCAGCGGGAGCGGGCGCGCAGCCACGGCGCCGCGCCGCCGACCACCGACGACTTCCTGCGCGCGGCGCCCGCCGCCGAAGGGGCGGGCGTTGCCCCGCCCCGGGACGGCGACGGCTAGACGGTGATCGCGCTCACGAGCGTCTCGATCCGCCGGCCGGTCGCCACGGCCATGGCCTACCTGATCCTGGTGGTGATCGGCGGGGTCGCCCTGCGCAGCCTGCCGGTCGACCTGCTCCCCAGCATCGAGTTCACGCAGCTCACGGTGCGGGTGAGCTACCCGAACGTGGGGCCGGAGGAGATCGAGCAGATCATCACCGACCCGATCGAGAACGCGGTCGCGGGCCTGCCCAACCTCGAGCGGGTCACCTCGCGCTCGGAGGAGGGCGAGGCCCGGGTCCGCCTGGAGTTCGCCCGCGGCACCAGCGTCGAGGAGGCGGCCAACGACCTGCGCGCCGCCCTCGACCCGCTGCGCGACGACCTGCCGGTCGAGGCCGAGGCGCCGCAGATCCGCAAGCTGGACCTGGACCGGGTGGCCGTGATCCGCCTGGCGGTCACCTCGACCCGCTCGCTCCCCGAGCTCACCCGGGTGCTCGAGCGGGACGTGTCGCACCGCTTCGAGCAGATCCCCGGGGTGGGCTCGATCAGCGTGTGGGGCGGGGTGTACCGGCAGGTCCGGGTCGAGCTCGACCGGGACCGCCTGGCGGCCGCCGGTCTGACGGCCCTCGACGTGCGCGACGCCCTCGCCCGGGAGAACCGGACGCTCCCGGGCGGCAACGTCCGGGACGGGCTCGCCGACCTGTACGTGCGCGCCGTGGGCGAGCTGTCCACCGCCCGGCAGGTGGCGGACGCGGTGGTGCGCGTGGTCGACGGCCGCCCGGTGCGGGTCCGCCACGTGGCGGAGGTGCGCGACTTCTACGACGACGTGCGCAACCTGGTGCGGATCAACGGCGTCCCCTCGGTCGCCCTCTCCATCCAGAAGCAGAGCGGCGCCAACACGGTGGCCGTGGCCGAGGCGATCCGGGCCGAGGTGGCGCGGGTCAACGCCGAGCGCGACGACATGCACCTGCTGGTGACGTCCGACCAGAGCCAGTTCATCCGCCAGTCGATCGACAGCGTGCGCAGCTCGGCGATCTGGGGCTCGCTGCTGGCGATCGGGGTCCTGTACGTGTTCCTGCGCAGCCGCTCGAGCACGGCGATCGTGGCGCTGTCGATCCCGATCTCGGTGGTGTCGAGCTTCGGGCTGCTGTACTTCGCCGGCCTGACCCTCAACCAAATGACCTTCGGCGGGCTGGCCCTCGGGGTGGGCATGATCGTGGACAACGCGATCGTGGTCCTGGAGAGCATCGTCCGCAAGCGCGAGGAGGAGGGGGCGCCGGCGGCCGAGGCCGCGCGGGTCGGGACCCGCGACGTCACGGGCGCGATCGTGGCCTCGACCCTGACCACCTGCGCGGTGTTCTTGCCGGTGGTGTTCGCCCGGACCGTCAGCGCCTCGCTGTTCCAGTCGCTGGCGCTGGTGGTGGTGTTCGCGCTCCTGTGCTCGCTCCTGGTCTCCCTCACCCTGGTCCCCATGCTGGCCGCCCGCCTCACGCGCCGGGCTGCGGCCGCGTCCCCGCCCGCGAGCGGCAGCGCCTGGCTGCGCCGCCTGGAGGGCTGGTACACGCGCCGCCTGCGCGGCGCGATCGCGCGGCCGCTGGCCGTGCTGGCGGTGACCGGCGTCGCGCTGGGCGCCGCGGCCAGCCAGTGGGGGTCGATCCCGGTGGAGCTCGCGCCGCAGACCGAGGCGGACGAGATCGACGTGGAGCTCGAGATGGGCCAGGGGACCAGCATGGTGGTGGTCCGGGCCTACCTGGAGGAGCTGGAGGCGATCGTGCGCCGGACCCTGCCCCAGGGGCAGGTCCAGTTCGTGTCCACCGAGGTCCGCAGCGACGACGCGGAGGTCGAGCTCGCCATGGCGCCCGCCGGCGAGCGCCCCCTGCCCACGGCCGCGGCGGCGGACCTGCTGCGGCGCGCCAGCGAGGGGCGGATCCCGGGCGCCGAGGTGCGCGTGCAGGCGCAGCCCGGCCTGTGGATCCTGCGGCGGATCTTCAGCTCGGGCGGGGGCCAGGACGCCCTCGAGCTGGAGCTGCGGGGCTACGACCTCACCCGCGCGGACGGAGTGGCCGCCGAGATCCGCCGGCGCATGGAGCGGGTGCCCGGCGTGGCCGGGGTGCGCGTCAGCCGGCGCGAAGGGCGCCCCGAGGAGCGCCTGACCTTCGACCGGGAGCGGATCGCCGCCCTGGGCCTGTCGGTGGAGCAGGTCGCCCGCCTGGTGCAGGCGAACGTGGGCGGCCTTGAGGCCGGGCGCTTGCGGCAGGACGGCGAGGAGTACCCGATCGTGGTCCGCCTCCGGCCCGAGGACCGGCTGGCGGCGCAGGACCTGCGCAACGTGACCCTGCGCACCCCCGGGGGCGAGGTGGTGCCGCTGAGCGCCGTGGTGCACCGGGAACGCGGGCGAGGCCCCACCCAGATCGCGCGGGTCGACGGGCAGCGGGTGACCTACATCTCGGCCACCCTCGAGAGCGGCGTGGCCCTCGGCACCGCGGTGGGCGCCCTGCGGGCCAGCCTGGCCGACCTCACCCTGCCCGAGGGGTTCACCCTCTCCTTCGGCGGCCAGTACGAGGAGCAGCTGGCGGCGGCGCGGGAGTTCCTGGTGGCGATCGCCC
>JAWLGW010000563.1:0-5115 GCA_041690735.1 Planctomycetota bacterium | reverse complement strand
GGCCGCGCTGGACGCGGCCGCCAACCAGCCGATCCCGCCGCGGCCGGCGGCGGCGCAGGCGCCCTCCGAGGAGCCGGCGCTGGTCGGCGCCGCGGCGCACGACGCGCAGTTCGACACCCTGGGCGGCACCAGCCTCGGCACCGCCTGGGAGGTCAGCCGCCTGATCCTGTGGCTGCTGTTCTGCACCGTGTCGGTGGTCATGCTGGCGCTCTACCTGGGCGACCGGCTGCCCTGGCGCGGCCAGGAGGTGGCGATCCAGCCGGTGGCCGTCGACGGCGAGGGGCGGGTGACGGTGGACTCGCTGCCGATCCCCGAGGGCCCCCTCACCGAGGAGGAGCCGGCGGAGATCGAGCCCGAGGCGGGCGAGCTCTTCCCCGAGCTCGAGCCGGAGCCGGAGCCGGTCGAGCCGGAGCCGGTCGAAGCCGAGCCGGAGGTCGCCGAGCTCGAGCCGGTCGAGCCCGAGCCGGAGCTGTCCGAGCTCGAGCCCGTCGCGCCCGAGCCGGTCGAGCCCGACTCCGCCGCCGAGCTCGAGGCCCTGCGGGCCATGGCCCAGCAGACCGAGACCGGCGCCGAGGTGGAGGTCGCCGAGGACCAGGCGCTGGCGGAGCGGATCGAGCTGTTGCGGCGCCAGGCCGAGGAGCGCTTCGCCGCCGGTGACCTCGCCGGGGCCCAGGCCGCCCTGGACGAGCTGCTGTCGCTGCTGCCCGACGATCCGGACGGCTTGTTCCGCAAGGGCGTGGTCCTCGAGAGCGCCGAGCGGCTCGGCGAGGCGGAGCAGACCTACCAGCGGCTGACCGAGGTGGCGCCCGACCACGCCAAGGGCTGGAACAACCTCGCGTTGCTGCAGCTCCGGCGCGGCGAGCGCGACGCCGCCCGCCAGAGCCTCGACCGCGGCCTCGCCGCGGCGCCGGGGGACCCCGACGTCCTCACCAACCTCGGCAACCTCATGCTGGCCGAGGCGCCCGATCAGGCGCACCCGCTGTACGACAAGGCGCTCACCGGCGCGCCCGACCACGTGCCCGCCCGGCTGGGGCGCGCCCAGGCGCGCGAGCGGCTGGGGGACCACGCCGGCGCGCAGGAGGACTACGAGCGCCTGAGCGAGACCAGCGCCGCCGACGTGCGCGCCCAGGCCCTGGGCGGCCTCGGTCGGCTGGCGCGGCGTGACGGACGCATGGACGCCGCCGTGGGCGCCTTCCGGCGCGCCCTCGAGGCCGCCGACCGGCCCGACGTGCGGGTCAACCTCGGCTCCGCGCTGCTCGCCCTCGACCAGACCGACGAGGCCCTGCGGGTGCTGATCCCGGCGGTCAAGGCGAACCCCAGCAGCCCGGTGGCCTGGCGGACCATCGCGGTGGCCTACGCGCGGCTGGGCAAGACGCGGTCCCGCTTCCAGGACGCGGCCAAGAACGCCTACCAGCGGGCGATCAAGCTCGACCCTGACAGCTGGGTGGGCTACTACAACTACGCCCTGTTCGCCGAGGACCTCGGCAACTTCCCGGTGGCGATCCACCTGTACGAGCGGGCGATCCGCCGCGACGCTCGCGCCTGGCGGGCCTACGCCAACCTGGCCCGCCTGTACGATCAGGGGAACCGCGCCGATCGGGCGGTCGAGATCCTGCGGGCCGGCAGCGAGCGGAACCCCGAGGTCGCCGACCTCCACCTGCAGCGGGCCTACCTGCTCGCGCAGCAGGACAAGGGGATCGAGGCCCGCGACGCGCTGCGCCGGTTCATCGCCCTCGCCCCCGACGGCGACCCCCGGATCGAGCAGATCGAGCGGCGCATGAACGGACAGGTCCCGGATGACGGCGGCTCCTGAGCCGCCGCCTGCCGCCCTCTCGGCCCGCCGGCAGCAGCACAGCCTGCTGAGCCGGCTGGTCGCCCTCATCGGCCTGTCCTTCTTCCTGGTCGAGCTGGTGATCCTGGGCACCTTCACCGCCTTCTACTGGTGGGCGCTGCGCGAGGACCGGGTCGAGACGCTGGGCGCCTACGCCACCGCGGTGCACCAGCCGGCCCGGACGGCGCTGCTGCAGGCCCGCGAGGGCGGCGCCTCGGACTCGGCGATCGACGACGACCTGGAGCAGGCCCTGGCCCGCGGGGCGCGGAGCAGCGCCGCCGCGCCCGAGCGGTTCGTCCCCCTGGGCGGGGCGCCCATCGACGTGTGGGTGCTGGCGCCCGAGGGGGCGTACCGCTTCAGCCGCACCGGCGGCTTCGAGCCCAGCGAGGGACCGCCCCAGCTGCCGCCTCAGGCCCAGGCGTTCCTGCGCGGCGAGGAGCAGCGGGTCCCTTCGGTGACGATCCTCGAGGCGGGGCGCGTGGCGCAGATCGGGCCGCTCCCCACCGGAGGCACCGCGGGCGACGAGTCCCACGCCTTCCTGTACCTCGAGAGCTCCCTCGACGACATCGAGCGGCAGGTGGTCACCTACGGCCTGATCGCCTTCGGCACCGGCGCCCTGGCGATCCTGTTCACGGCCCTGGTGTCGATCGGCTACCTGCGCCGCACCCTGCTGCTGCCCCTGTCGCGGATCATCCGCGCCGACAACGCCGCCCGCCGCGGCGACAACGACGCCGCCATGGTCGACGAGGGCGACATCCCCGACGACGAGATCGGGACGATCATGCGCTCGCGCAACCACGTGTTCCAGACCATGATCCGCGCCCAGGAGGACCTCGACCGTAAGAACGTCGAGCTGGCCCAGCAGCGCGAAGAGCTGCGGGTGTGGGGCCGCGACCTCGAGCGCCTGGTGCAGGACAAGACCGCCGCCCTGCTGCGGGCCCGCGACACCCTGTACCGCAACGAGAAGCTGGCGGCCCTGGGCCGGCTGGCGGCGAACGTGGCCCACGAGATCAACAACCCGCTGGCCTCGATCGCGGGCTACGCCGAGGCGACCCGCGAGGACCTCGCGGACCAGGAGAACGCCGACCCCGACGCCGTGGCCGCCCTGCGCACGATCGAGGAGCAGGCCTTCCGCTGCAAGGACATCCTCAAGCGCCTGCTGAGCCTGGCCCGCACCGAGCCCCCCCGCCTGCAGCCCGTGCTGCTGGGGTCGCTGGCGCGCGAGACGGTGGAGCTGGCCGAGCAGGCCCTGGAGCGCCGCGGCGTCGACCTGCGCCTCGAGCTCCCCGAGGACGGCGGCCCCGAGGTGGAGTCGGACCCGGGCTCCCTGCAGCAGGTGGTGCTGAACCTGATCGAGAACGCCGCCGACGCCGCGGCCACCGGCGGCGCGAGCGAGCCCTGGGTGCACATCACCACCCTCGACGGCGACGGCGCCCCCGACGTGGGCCTGCGCGTGGAGGACAACGGCCAGGGCGTCGCCGACGACGTGCGGGCCCGGGTGTTCGACCCCTTCTACACCACCAAGCCCGTCGGCCGCGGCACGGGCCTGGGCCTGGCGATCTGCCACACCCTCCTCGAGCGCCTGGGCGGCCGGATCGAGCTCGAGCCAGGCGACCCCGGCCGCGGCGCGAGCTTCGTGGTGTGGCTGCCGCGGGAGGGAGGCGCGGCGTCACCGGTGCGCAGCGGGATCGCCAAGCGCCCTGCAGGGGCTCAGTTGGGCGCCCACCTCGGAGCGCTCGGAGGCGGGCCGGCCCGGGTGGTGGACGGCTCGAGCGTGCTGGAGGCGCATACCCGCGCGAGCCGGCGGGACGACGAGGAGCTGCCGTAGGCGAGGGGCGGGCCGGTTGAGAGGAAGGCAGGCCAAGACGCCAAGAGAGACAGCTGTCGCTGGAACGGGGTAACCCCACTCCTTGTGGGCCGCGGAATGGCCACCGAACGGCACCGACACACACCGAAGGAAGGACCGACGGCTCAGCTCACGTCGTCGCGGGCTGAAGGAGGAGGACGGCCAGGCGACGAGCCTGCCACGCGGCCTCGTTGGCTGCCTCAGTGACGGCCCAGGGACGCGCCTGCTCCTCGACGACCCACAGGCAGAAGAAGCAGGCGTGAGCGCCTCGAGGACCGTCGGGCCCCGCGAACGCGGGGTCGGCCGCTACCGCCAGCGCGGATCGTGCGGCGTGAGCAATGTTGTACAGGTGCGCGGTCTCGTGAGCGGTCGCCGTGGTGTAGGCCACGGTGCGCTCGGCACGCCTCAGCTGCTTCTGCAGAACCTCGTGCGGGACGTCCTCGGCGAGCCACAGTCTCGTGATGGCCAGGGACTCCCGAGGCGCAGCCCAGTCGGCTCTGCCGCGGAGGAGCTCGGCGGTAGCGGTCGAGGCGTCGCCGCGGAGGAGTCGGTCCCAGGCTTCGGCGACCCGGTCGGCGCACGAGTGCGCGAACTCCACTCGGGCCGGGTGCGGGAGCAACCGAATGCCTCGCTCCAGCACCTTGTAGAGCGCGTGGGGGTCCAGGTCCGATAGCCTGGTGGGCCGCACTTCCGGAGCGAGGGCGGCCGCGACCGGATCCCCGAGCTCCGCCGCCACCTCGATCCGCTCGCGCGACAAGCGCCCCTCGCGGCTCCAAATGCGAACGGCGGCGATCGCCGCTTCGAGGGACCCGCTGCTGGCGAGCGCCCGCTCCCGGACGCGGCGATCGTGATCGGCCATTGCACCCTGAGCTGTCGCAGGACCGGCAAGGCGCCTTCGCTTCAGCGGCAGCTACCTGCCCTCCCTGCCTGCCTGCTCCAACGAACGGGCAGCCAAGGAGCTTCGCTCCCGCAGTCTCCCCCTTCGGTGTCTTTCGGTGACCTTCGGAGGCTAGTCTTTCTGCAGGGCAGGGAGCCCTCGCGTGCAGCGACAGCAGCCTCTCTTGGCGCTCTTGGCGTCTTGGCGGTCAAAGGAGGCTTGGCGCCCTTGGCGCCGCCTTCGCTCGCCGACCCGCTCTCCCAGCTCACCGGCCCCGCGACGGCGGCGGCCTCCTCGGCGGTCGCTGCTGCGGCGGCCGGGGCTTGGCGGGCGGGCGGCCGGCGGGGGGGCGCCCGCTCTGCGGTTGAGGCGGGCGCGGTCCAGCGGGCGGACGCCCTGGCGGTCCTTGCGGCGGGCGACCCTGCGGCGGGCGACCCTGCGGCGGGCGCGGGGGCGGCTGCCGGGGTCGGGGCGGGGCGGGCCTGGGCGGGCCGCTGGGGGGACGCTGCGGCGGACGCGCGCCGCCGGCGGGGGGGCGCTGCGGCGGGCGAGCGCCCTGCG
>JAWLGW010000562.1:0-5118 GCA_041690735.1 Planctomycetota bacterium | reverse complement strand
CCATTGAATCGGTCCAGCGACTCAGGGCGCGCGGGCTCGCCCCGTCGCTGGAGCGCGCTCGCGCCGCCAGCAGGTCGAACAGCGCCTCCCGCGCCCGCACCTCGAGGTCGTCCGCCCCGACGGCGTGCAGCGCGCGCCCGAGCGCCAGCCGGGCCGCGTCGACCTCGGCCGCCAGGGCGCGCGCCCGCGCCCGCTCCGCTCGTTGCCCTCGCGCCGTGCAGACTGCGTTCACCGGGCGGATGGTACACGAACCCCGGCTCGCGCTCGCGCCGTGCCCGTGAGCACACGCCCTTGCGCCCCCGGCCGTGGTTCGGGATCCTGCGTGCCATGGCATCGGTCGAGCTGCGCGACATCGTGAAGGTCTACGCCCCCGGGCAGGAGCCCACGGTCAAGGGGATCGACTTGACCATCGAGGACGGGGAGTTCTTCATCCTCCTCGGGCCCTCGGGCTGCGGGAAGTCGACCCTGCTGCGCATGATCGCGGGCCTGGAGTCGATCACCTCGGGCACGCTGCGGATCGGCGACCGGGTGGTCAACGACGTCCACCCCAAGGACCGGGACATCGCCATGGTGTTCCAGAGCTACGCCCTGTACCCGCACCTGACCGTGCGCCAGAACCTGGGCTTCGGCCTCAAGATGCGCGGCACCCCCAGGGACGAGATCGAGCGGCGGATCGCCGAGATCGCCCCCAGCCTCGGCCTCGAGGCCCTCCTCGACCGGCTGCCCAAGGCGCTGTCGGGGGGGCAGCGGCAGCGGGTGGCCCTGGGGCGGGCGATCGTGCGCGAGCCGGCGGTGTTCCTGCTCGACGAGCCCCTGTCGAACCTCGACGCCAAGCTGCGCGGGGCCATGCGGGTGGAGCTCAAGCGCCTCCACAACCGCCTGGGCACCACCATGATCTACGTGACCCACGACCAGGTGGAGGCCATGACCCTGGGTGACCGGGTGGCGGTCCTCAGCGGCGGAACGCTGCAGCAGGTGGGGCCGCCCATGGAGGTCTACGACCGGCCGGCGAATCAGTTCGTGGCCGGGTTCCTCGGCAGCCCCCCCATGAACTTCCTCAGGGCGCGGGTCGCGGCCGGGACCCTCGAGCTGCCGGGGCTCGCCTGGGAGGGCGAGCCGCTGCCCCTCCCCGAGCACCTCGCCGCCGCGCCCGACGGCGACGCGGTGGTGGGGGTCCGCCCCGAGGACGTGGCCCTGGCCGAGGAGGGGCCCGGGCTGCGGGCCCGGGTGGCGGTGTGCGAGCCCCTGGGCGCGGAGACGATCGTCACGGCCGACGTGCTGCCGGCGGGCGCCGACCCCGCCGTGGCGGTGGTGGTGGCGCGGATCGCCGGGGGCGCCGTCCCCGCCGAGGAGAGCGAGGCGGTGCTGCGGCCCGACCCCGCCCGCCTGCACCTGTTCGCCGCCCCGGGGGGCGAGCGCCTGGGCGAGCCCCCCGCGTCCAGCGCCGATCGCGGCACCGACCGGGCTGGGAGCGCGGCCGCCGCGGTCGAGCGCGAGGGCGACGCCTCGTGAGGGGCCTCGTGAAGGGGGCCTCATGAAGCGCGACAGCGCGATCGCCCTCGCGCTGGCGGTGGGGGTGGTTGCGCTGCCGCTCCTGCTGGTGCCGAGCTGCACCCGCGACCCCGACGACGTGCTCCGGTTCATGATCTGGGGCTCGCCCGACGAGATCCGCGTCGTGCAGGGGTTCGTGGACGAGTTCCGCGAGGCGCACCCCGAGGTGGCGGTCCAGGTCGAGACGGCCCCCGCCTTCGGGTACGAGGAGAAGCTCAAGATCCTGTTCCTGGGCGGCAACGCCCCCGACGTCATGTACCTGGACCAGGACGACCTGCCGGCCTTCGCGGCCAACGACTGGCTGCTGCCCCTCGACGAGTACGCCGAGCGCGACCGGGAGGAGCTCGACCCCGACGACTTCTTCGCCGAGACCTTCGAGCGGTTCCGCCACCAGGGCCGCCTGTACGGGATCTGCAAGGACTTCACCACGCTGGTCCTGTACTACAACCGCGACCTGTTCGAGAAGTGGGACGTGCCGCTCCCCACGGCGGACTGGACCTGGGACGACTTCCTCGCCCGGGCCAAGGCGCTGACGCACGACACCGAGCAGGGGCGGGACTGGGGCTTCCTGCTGGAGACCTGGCCCGAGGAGCTGTTCCCCTGGATCTGGCAGGCCGGCGGCGCGGTCGCCAGCGAGGAGCCGCCCGAGTGGCTCATGGGCCGGCCGGAGCACCTCGACGCCTCGGCCGAGGGGCTGCAGTTCCTGAGCGACCTGATCTGGGAGCACCGGGTGGCGCCGGGGCCCAGCACCACCCGCGACCAGCAGGGGAACGCCCTGTTCCTGCGCGGACAGGCCGCCATGTGCACCTACGGGCGGTGGGCCTGCATGGAGTTCCGTCACATCAAGGACTTCGACTGGGGGGTGGCGCCGCTGCCGCGCCACGAGCAGCGGGCGGCCACCAACTTCGCCGTGTGCTACGCGATCGGCCGCACCACGCGCCGCGCGGAGGACGCCTGGACCCTGGTGAAGTTCCTCACCAGCAAGGCGGCCCAGCGGGCGGTCGCCCACAGCGCCCAGGCCGTGCCCGCGCGCAAGAGCGCCGCCCGCTCGGACGCCTTCCACCAGCCCGAGGCCTTGTCGCACCTCCCCTTCGAGGTGGACGAGCAGCCTTACCTCGACGCGATCCCGCACGCCCGGTTCTCGCCTCGCTTCCGCACCGCCGCCGAGGTGAAGACGGTGTTCGGGCGGGGCGTGGAGCCGCTGTGGAACGGCACCCGCCGCGACGCGCGGGCGCTGCTCGAGGAGCTGCAGCCCCGGCTGGAGGAGATCGTGGCCCGCTCCCGCGTCCAGACGGGCGAGTGATGGCGGCGGCCCGCCTCCGCCCGCTGGTGCTGATCGCCGGGCTGCTGATCGGCGGCGGGGCTCCCGCCGCCTGGGCGCAGCCGGCGCCCGCGGCCGACCAGGAGGAGGGCGCGGGGCAGGACGCGCCGGGCGGGGTCGAGCAGCCCCTGCCGCGGACGCCGCGCTCCCGCGAGATCCGGTCCCTGGTCCAGGCCCTGGGGGACGTCGAGTGGGAGGTGCGCGAGGCGGCGCGCGACCGGCTGCTCGCGATCGGGCGCGAGGCGGAGCCCTGGCTGCGGCGGGCCGCGCGCGACGCCGACGCGCAGCGCGCCCAGACGGCGGCGGAGCTGCTGGAGACGCTGCGCTGGAAGGTGCCCGACGAGGTGCGGGCCATGGTGGGCGCCGCCCTGGACGACTTCCCCGCCCTGCCCGAGGCGGAGCGCCTGGCGGGGCTGCGCCAACTCACGCAGCGGCCGGGCGAGGCGGTGGCCGTCCTCCCCTTCCTGCTGACGGTGATCCGCTACGACGCCTCGGCCACGGTGCGGCAGGCGGCGGCCGAGGCGTATCTGGCGGTCACCGGCGACGCCACGCCCGCGCTCGACCCCGAGGTGCTCGACGCGCTGCGCGACGAGCCGGAGGGCGCCGGCGTCCTGTGGCTGAGGGCGCGGCTGCTGGCGCGGCTCGAGCGCCACGAGGAGGCGATCGCCGCCACGCAGGCGGCGATCGAGCAGGGGACGCGCTCTCGTGACGCGCTGCTGCTGCTGCTCGACCTGCTGCTCCGGGCCGGCCGCGCGGCCGAGGCCCTGCCGCTGGCGGAGCGCGCCGAGCACCTGCTGCCGAACGACCTCGAGGTCCGCGTGCTGGCGGGCGAGGCGCTGCTGCAGGCCGGGCGGGTCGAGGAGGGGAAGGCGAAGCTCGCCGGCGTCCTCGAGGCGGAGGGGATCGAGGAGCGGCTGGAGGTGCTGGTCCGCGCGGGGCGGGCCTATCTGCGCTGCGGTCTGCCCGACGACGCCGAGCGGGTGTTCCGCCGCGCGCTGGGCCGCTTCCCCTACGACCGGCAGCTCAACGTCGCCCTGGGGGACGTGCTCCACGAGCAGGGGCGGCGGCGCGAGGCGCTGCACATCTACCTGGCCGAGATCCGCTACGCCTCTCCCGGCAGCCCTGGCTTCACCGCCCTGCGCGAGCGGCTGGCGCGGGCGCTGCGGGCCGCCGGCGCCCAGGGGCTGGCGGAGGACGAGGCCTTCTACCTCGACGCCTACCGCGGGCGCCGGGTGGCCGAGGCGCGGCTCGCCGTGGGCCGCTGGCTCGCCGCCCGGCAGCTGAACGAGGACGCGGCGGCGGAGCTGCGCGGCGCCTGCGCGCTGGCGCCCGACGAGGCCGCGGCGCGGGTGGCGCTCGGGGACGCGCTGCGCGACCTCGGCAGCCTGGACGAGGCGCGGGGCGCTTACGAGGCGGCCCTGGCCCTGGCGGCCGAGGGGAGCCCGGCGGCTGCCCAGGTGCGAGCCCGCCTGTTCGAGCTGCGCTCGCGCGAGCAGACCGCGGCGCCCGAGGGGGAGGAGGCGCCGGCCGGCTTCGCCTTCTGGGAGGCGCGGATCGGCAGCGGCGAGCTGGCGCGGGAGCCGCGGGCCGTGAGCCTGGAGGCGCCCGAGCCCCTGGTGGTGGGCGAGCGGGTGGTCGTGCCCGCCGCCGGCGTGACGGCGCTGTACGGCCTGTCGGCCAGCGACGGCCGGCGCGCCTGGACCTTCGTACCCGAGCTGCCGCCGCCGCCTGAGGGCGTGCTGGCCGAGCAGCTGGGCCTCGAGCCGGTGGCCCTGGTGGCGACGGCGCCCGGTGTGGTGGCGGCGAGCGACCCCAGCCGCGCCCGCTCGCGGCTGCCGGTGGTGGCCGCCCTGTACAACCGCTACTGGCGGCCGGCCCACCGCAGCTGGCGCAAGGCCCGCTTCCGCGGCCTGCTCGTGTACCTGATCGACCCGGCCGACGGCCGCCTGCTGGGCCGGTTCGAGCTGGAGGGGCTGCCGCAGGTCGTGCCGCCCAGCCCGACCCCGCGAGGCGGCCGGCTGCTGGCGGTGGGCGCCCCGCGCGCCGCTCGCCGCGAGCTGGCGCTGATCGACCTCGTGCTGCGCCGCCCGGTGTGGCGGGCGGACGTCCCGCGGGGGCTGCGGCGGCCGGCGGCGGCCGGCGAGCGGGTCCTGGTCCCCTGGGGCCGCGGCCTGGCGGCCCTCGGCCCCGACGGCTGCCAGGTGTGGACCCTGCGGCGCGAGGCGGCCGACGCCGAGGAGGAGGTG
>JAWLGW010000561.1:0-5124 GCA_041690735.1 Planctomycetota bacterium | reverse complement strand
CCCGCCGACGCGACCGTGTGGGACCTGGGCGCCAACGACGGCACCTTCAGTCGCATCGCTGCGGAGCGAGCCGCGACGGTCGTCGCGTTCGACGTCGACCCGGCGGCCGTCGAGAAGAACTACCTCGCCTGCCGCGCGGAGGGCAGCGCGCGACTCCTCCCCCTGCGGCTCGACCTCACCAACCCCAGCCCCGCGCAGGGCTGGGCGCTGGAGGAGCGCCGCTCCCTCGTGGCGAGGGCGTCCGCGGACGCCGTCCTCGCCCTGGCCCTGATCCACCACCTGGCGATCGGCGCCAACGTGCCCCTGGAGCGCGTCGCCTCCTTCCTGGCGCAGCTCGGCGAGGTCCTAGTGATCGAGTTCGTCCCCAAGAGCGACTCGCAGGTGAAGCGCCTGCTCGCTTCGCGTGAGGACATCTTCGACGACTACGACCTCGAGGGATTCGAGCGAGCCTTCGGACGGGTCTACACGATCGAGGAGCGGGTGGAGATTCGGGAGTCGGAGCGGGTCCTGTTCCGGCTGCGCCGCAGGTGCGACCGCCGCTAAGGCGCTCTCCGGCGGAGGAATCCGCGGGGATTGGAGGTCGCGCGCAGCGCCGGCGCGGCGTCGCGCTCGAAGTCGGCGCGCTCGCACAGGAACCGCTCGACCGCCCCCTCGAGTCCCGCACCGGGCGGACCTGAGTCGCCCCCGGCGCGCTCGTTGAGCGAGCTGCCCCGCACGATGAGGTAGCTGCCGGGCGTGACCAGCGGCGCGTACTGCCGCAGCTCCTCCAGGCCCCCCGAGCGCGAGCGGTCGGCGTCGAGGATCGCCAGCACGCAGGACTTGCCCTGGGCCAGCGTCCGCAGGGCGGCCAGGACGCCGGTCGATGCGGGCGCTCCCTGCATGAAGCGCAGCCTGCGATGGCGGGGTCGCCCCGGCAGCTCGTCTTCGTCGATGCCGACCACCTCCCCGTTGCCGCGCAGCTCGCACAGGTCGGCGAGGAAGTGGGCGATCCCGCCGAAGGCGGTGCCGGTCTCCACGATGAGGTCGGGGTCGAGCTCCTCGACCAGCTCCTGGTAGGCCCACAGGTCGAGGGGGCAAGCCCGGACCGGAGAGCCGAGCCAGCGGGCCCGCCGCCAGGCGCCCGACTCGGCGTCCAACTGCCGGCGCCGGGCCAGGTTGCCCTCGTCCGAGCGGGCGCGGCGCGCGTCCTCCAGCTCGGTCCGCAACGCGGCCAGCTCGGCGCGCAGCGCCGTCGCGTCGGCGCTCAGCCGGTCGTGCTCAGCGA
This sequence comes from Planctomycetota bacterium, assembly GCA_041690735.1. GTDB lineage: Bacteria > Planctomycetota > J058 > J058 > J058 > JAWLGW01. The sequence goes on along the minus strand of JAWLGW010000561.1, from coordinate 3,860 downwards.
GCAGGGGACGAATCCCGGGGAGGCGTCCCGCGGTGGAGCGCAGCAAGAGGCTGCGCAGCTTGCTCTGCGGCATGGGGAGCGACTCTATCACGCTCCCCGGCGCCTGGTCCCGAAGCAGGACGTCTCCCAGCGGCGCGCGCCCTCAGCCGCCTGCGCGCGGTAGCTCGGCGACCTCACCCCCGGCGGTGACCGCGAACACACGGACCGAAGCGCCCTCCGGCGCCGGCACGCGGACCCGGAAACCGGCCCGGTCGCTACTTATGGCGGCGCCGACGACCTCCCGCACGTCCTTTCGGGCGAGGGTAGGCGAGCCGTAGGTCAGGAAGATGCCGTCCGCGAAGAACACCAGGCGCTCGACCGGTCGCAGCGTCGCGCGGTCCACGACCCAGCCCTCGGCCTCGAGCGCTCCTTCCGGAGTAGCCCGCAGCTCCTCGAGGCTGCCCAGGACCTCGGCCGTGCCGATCGCCTGGACCGCCCCGCTGGGCAGCAGCAACGCCTCCCCGTCGGCGCCCCGCCTCAGGCCATAAGAGGCTGGCGTCGCCCGCAGCAGGGTCGGCGCCTCGGGGGGACCGGCGATCAGCAGCGCCTCCACCTCGTTCGCTCCCGCGACGAAGTGCTCTGGCGGCAGCAGGGCCGCGAAGCGACCCGAGCCGTCCGCCGCCGTCCGCGTCACGGCGCGGACCACCCCGTTGAGCGCGACCGCCACCGCACGTCCTGCGAGCGGCTCCGCCCTACTGGCGATTGAGCCTGCCAGGTGGCAGGGCTGCCAGGAAGCCCCAGGGTCGACGTCGCGGTACGCGCCCGTCCCGGCCAGGGTGACCCGCAGCGGAGCGTCTTCGACGCGCAGCGCGGAGAGCGCCCGTCCTGCCAGCGCGCGGTGCGGGCCGTACGCCAGCACCTCGTTCAGGGAGGAGCCCGCGCCGAACCGCTCCCGTCGCAGCGCGATCACCGCGGCGAGCTCCTCCTCCGCCTGCGCCGTCGTCACGTCGTATCCGTTGGCGGCGCGCGTCGGAGGCTCGCCGGACAGGACGGAGCGCCCCGAGACGCGCCAAGGGAGCCGAACGCCCAGGACCTCCGCGATCGTGGGGAGCACGTCGGTGGTGTTCACCGGGCGACGGCTGACTTGGCCGGCGGACTGGCCGGGCAGCTTGACGAGCAGCGGGACCCTGAGGATCTCGGCCCTCACCTCGTCCGTCAGCAGGCGCCGGGGCTGCCCGGCCCGAAAGCTGACGCCGTGGTCTGCCGTCACGATCAGCAGGGTCTCATCCAGCCGCCCGGACTCGCGCAGGGTCTGCAGCGTACGCGCCAACAGGCGATCGACGAAGCCGACCTGCTGTAGGTAGCGCTGGTGTCCGTGGATCGCCCCGCGGGGATCGTCGTCCCAAGTGTGCTCGTTCAGCCCGGCGTCACTGCTCCACGTGTAGCGGCTGCCGTCGGCCATGTACTCCCACTCGTGGTGCGGGAGCAGCACGTGGAGGAAGTGCAGCGTCGGCTGCTCGCCGCGCGCGCCGGCGAGGGTTTCGATGAAGGTCTGAAAGAAGTGACCGCGGTGACGGTGCCGCAAGGCCGCCCCACTGGCAGCCGGCGGCTCGCTCTCGCCTGGCGCCGGGGAGGCGGGCCGCAGGGCGAACCCGGCGAGGTTCTTGGTGACGTCCGGCAGCCACACTGCCACGTCGGACGGGAGGAGGATGCGCAACAGCACGAAGCGGACGTCCGAGCCGAGCCAGCGCAGTCGGGAGGCTCGGGACGAGCCCGCCGCGCCCAAGCCGGCCAGGTCGGACGGGCACAGACGAGTCACGGACTCGAAGGCGTGGATCTCGTAGTCCTTCCCCAGCAACGTGAACAGGTTGTGCGGGTACCCGGCAGCGTGCGGCACCAGCGGCTCCACGGTCTCGCCGGGCGCGACCCCGGTCAACAGCGCGGGGATCGCGTAGACCGTCACCGGGGAGACCGTGGTCGCGTTCCGATACCAGGTGGAGCAGTCGGCCAGGGCACCGAACCCCGGGAAGCGCGTCGAATCGATCTGAGCCCCGTCGGGCGTCAGGAGCGACGGGAGCGCCAGCTCGTCCAGCGCGATCAGCACGACGGGCGCTCGCGACGACACGGACGCCTCGGCGAGCGAGACCTCTTGCGCGTCCGCCAGCAGCACGCCGCGCGCAGGGGTCAGGAACAGGAAGTGCAGCGGGACGACGGGGATCGCCAGGCAGAGCGCGGTCGCGAACGAGCGGGCCCACGCGACGCGGAGGTACAGCAGCGCCGCTGCCGCGCCGCCCGCCAGCGCGCAGGCGAGGACGACTTCTCCTCGCGCCGGGACCCACCGCTTGGCCGGCGGCAGGAGCAGCAGGGTGCTCAGCGAGGCGATGGCGAGGAACCACAACGCGCGACGCGCCGGCGGCACCCGGGCCCCCAGCACGGACAGCAGCAGGAACGGCGCTGGCGCCAGCAGGCAGAGGGCCGCGACGAACATCAGCAGGTCGGTCGGTGTCGTGCCGTGGGCGACGAAGAACTCGGGGCTGGCCCCGAGCACGTCGAGCAAGGGCTGCACCAGGGCGAGGTTCGCCAGCGCGATCACCGGCAGGTGAGGCAAGAGGCGTGCCGCCCGCGACTCCGCGGCGGGCGGGGCGTCGGATGCGTTCGGCGGCGCCGTCATCGGGGGCAGCGCTGGGAGCTTGATACGAGCACGACGAGCAACACTTCCCGGCCTGGCCCAATGATAAGGGCTCGTGCCCGAACGGACAGGCTGCGCCGCGACTCCGTCACGCCGCTTAGCGCCTCGTCCCGTAGACTGGCGGTCATGGAGCCGCCCCCCCCGGCCGACGAGCTGGACGTCAGCGTGCTGGTCCCCGTGCACGACGAGCGGGAGAACCTGGCTCAGCTGCTGCAAGAGCTCCTGGCGGTGTTCGACCGCCTGGAGGGCGTGCGCTGGGAGGCGGTGTTCGTCGACGACGGGTCGACCGACGGCTCGCAGGAGGTCCTGGCGCGCATGGCCCAGGCCCGGCCCGACGTGGTGCGGGTGGTGGAGCTGCGGCGCAACTACGGGCAGACGGCCGCCCTGGACGCGGGCCTGCGGCACGCCCGCGGCCGCGTGTTGATCCCCATGGACGCCGACCTCCAGAACGATCCGGCCGACATCCCGCGCCTGCTGGCGGAGGTGGCCCGGGGGGCTGACGTGGTGTCGGGGTGGCGGCGGCGGCGGCAGGACACCTTCCTGACCCGCCGCCTGCCCTCCCTGATCGCCAACCGGCTGATCGCCGCCCTGACCAAGGTCCCGATCCACGACTTCGGCTGCACGCTCAAGGCGTATCGGCGCGAGGTGCTGGAGGACGTGCGGCTGTACGGGGAGATGCACCGGTTCATTCCCGCCTACGCCCTGTGGCGCGGGGCGCGCGTGGTGGAGATGGAGGTGAACCATCGCGCCAGGACCTGGGGACGGAGCAAGTACGGCCTCACCCGCACGCTCAAGGTGGTGCTCGACCTCGGGACGGTCCTGTTCCTGCAGACCGGCTACGCCAGCCGACCGCTCCACCTGTTCGGCGGGGCCGGGGCGGCCATGATCGCGAGCGCCATCGGCCTGGCGGGCTACACCCTGTACGAGAAGCTCGCCGCCGGGGTGTGGGTGCACAAGAACCCGCTGGCGGCGCTGGCGGCGGTGATCCTGGTGCTCGGCGCCGGGGCGATCGCGCTGGGGCTCGTGGCCGAGCTCCTGGCGCGGATCTACCATACCACCGCCGGGGCCCCCTACACCGTGGCCGGCGGGCGGAACGTGCCCGGCCTGCCCTCCCCCGAGGTGGCGCGGTCGCTGTCGCCCGCGCTGGAGGCCCTGGCGAGCGAGGCCGATCGGGTGTCGGCCTCCGCCGAGC
>JAWLGW010000560.1:0-5148 GCA_041690735.1 Planctomycetota bacterium | reverse complement strand
AGCCATGACCCTGCTCGTCTGGAACGCCCGTGAGCTCCGCGGCACCTTCCTCGGCTTGACCCTGGCGGGCGCCGCCGCGGGCGCCCTGGCCCCGGCGCTGCTGCACGCCCTGGGCCCCGCCGCCCCGCCCGCCGCGCTGGCCGCGGCGCTGCTGCTCGGGGCCTGGATGGCCCGCGGCGCGCGCGCCCCCCTCGCGGGGCCGCTGGCCCTGGCCGCGGCGGGCGGGGCCCTGGTGGGCCTGCTCGCCCCGCGCCTGCCGGCCGGGGTGCCCCACGCCCTCCTCGGCCTGCTCCTCGGTCCGGGCCTCGCCCGCCAGCGCAGCGGCGAAGACAGCGCTGAGAACGGGGGCTCGGCGGCCCTGGACGCCTCGGTGCGAGCCGCGGCCGGGGCCTTGCTCGGCGGCGTCGCCGCCGGCGCCCTCGCCCTGGCTCCGGCGCTCGCCGGCCTGACCCCCGGCGCCCAGGCCGCCCTGGCCGGCGCCCTGATCGCGGTCGGGGTCGCCGCCGCCGAGGCCAGCCGGGGTCTGCTGTGGGTCCGCTCCCAGCCCCCGGCCTCGGTCGCCGCGGCCTTGAGCGAGTGCGGCCCCACCACCCGCCCGCTGCTCGCGGCGGCGCAGGAGGCGTATGGCCGCGCGGTCAGCGCCGTCCTGGAGGGGGCGCGGACCCACGAACCGCTGGCCTTCCGGCCGCGCCAGCCGCTGCAGCTCGCCCGCCGCCTGATCGAAGCCGCCGGCCGCGCCGCCCACGAGGCGGACCGCGCCGAGCGCGCCCTGAGCGCGCTGGGCCCCGACGAGGAGCTCGCCGCCTATCCCGAGCTGCTCGAGGCGCGCCGCCGCCTGCGGGCGACCCTCACCGCCGCCGCCGAGCGGGGCCGCCAGGAGACGAGCCGCCAGGCCGCCGGCCTCGAGCGGCTGGCCCTGGCGGTGGCCGACCCCACCGCCGTCCTGAGCGACGCCTCTCACGCCGGCGACGACGCCGCCCTGGCGGAGGTCGACGGCTTCGCCCGCGTGCTGCGGGGGCGGGTGGCCTCGTGATCCCGCGCGCTCCTTCCCTCCCTTGCACGACGCCCTCGCACGGCGATCATGGCCGCCCGGGGGTTGGCCATGGCGGAGCCCGCGCCGGCGGAGCCGAGCGACGCGCGCTTCACGGACGAGGAGCTGGAGGCGCGCTGGAAGCAGGGCTCGGCGCCGGCCTTCGCCGCCCTGTTCGAGCGCTACCACCGGCGGGTCTACGGCTTCGCCCTGCGCCTGACCGGCGACGTCCACACCGCCGAGGACGTGGCGCAGCGGGCCTTCCTCAACCTGTACCGCAAGCCCCCGCCCGGCACCGGGCGGGCCACCTTCAAGGCGCTGCTGTTCACGGTCGCCCGCAACGAGGCCCTCAACGAGATCAAGCGGCGCGGGCGACGGCGCGAGGCGTCGCTGGAGCGCACGCCCGAGTCGGCCGACGGTCGCGCCGCCCCGGAGCAGAGCGTGGCGCACAGCGAGGAGGCGCGGCGGTTGAGCGAGGCCGTGGCGGCCTTGCCCGAGGACGAGCGCGAGGTGGTCCTGCTGCGCGAGGCCGAGGGCCTCACCTTCCGCGAGGTATGTGAAGTGACCGGGCTGAGCCGAGACGCGGTACGCTGGCGCCTGGGACGCGCCATGGAGCGGCTGCGGCGAGCTCTGACGGGATCCGAGTAATGGACCGGATGGCGGCCGGATGATGGACTGCGAGCGCAACGACCTGCTGCTGGGCTACCTCGACGAGGACGCGCTCGACCCGAGCGAGCGCGCCGCGGTCGAGGCGCACCTGGCCGGCTGCGCGGCGTGCCGGGAGGCGCTCGACGAGTACCGGTCCGCGGCCGCCTCGCTGCGCGACCTCGAGCCGCCGGCCCCGTCGGAGGAGGCCCGCGCCCGCGCCTACGCCGCGGTGCTGGAGGCCGTGCAAGGGGCGGGCGGCGGCGCCGTCGCTGGCGAGGGCGCCGAGCCCGAGCGCCGCGCTCCCACCGGAGGCGGCCCCCTGCCGCGCCGGGGGCTCCTCCTGCGGCTGGCGCCGGCGCTGGCGGCGGCGGCCTGCCTCCTGCTGGTGATCTCCCTGGCGATCCGCGAGCGGCGGACCCACGACACGGCCGCCGCGCCGCGCGAGCCCGCCGCGGCGGCCGAGCGGTTAAAGGAGGAGCCCGCAGCGGAGGTGCCCGCAGATGCGCCGGCCGCGGCGCCCGCCCCCGCAGGCCGCGCCGACGAGGCGCTCGAGGCCGAGGCGCTGGCCGAGCTGGCCGAGGCCAAGGAGGCGCCGTCGGCGCGGAAGGCGCAGGGCGACGGGGAGGCGCGGCGCGAGCTCGATCGGGCTCGGGAGCGGCTGAACGCGGAGCTCGCCCGCCGCGCGCGGGGCGCCGAGCCAGACGCCGAGGCGCCGGAGTTCGCGGGAGACCTGGCCGAGGAGCAGGACGGCGCGCTGGCGGACGCCGCCGCCGGGGCTCCAGGGGGCGCGCCCGCCCCCGCGCCTCCTGGGGGCGCGCCGGCGCTGGGAGGTGAGGGCGGCTCACCCGCGCCGCCCCCGGCCTCTGCCGAGCCGGCGCCGACGCCCCGCGCCGCCTGGCGCCTGCGGACGGCCGAGGGGGATCGGGTGTACGCCCTGTGGCCCGACGGGGTCCGCCGGGGCGTGCCCCCGCGGCTGGAGCTGCGCCCCAGCCGCAGCGTGTTCGAGGCCCTGGCGCCCGAGCCCTCCACGGTGGAGCGCGTCGAGCCCACGGCCGAGGCGGCTCGCGACGCCCGGCGCGCCGCCTCGCCCCGGGACCTCATGGTCGCGGGCGACCTGCTGGCGATCCTGGGGGCCGAGCTGCAGCCGGCGAAGGCGGCGCGAGAGGTGCCCGCCGCGCCGGCGCCCGTGCAGGACGGCGTCGCCGCCGAGGCGGAGGCCAGCGAGCCGCCCCTGCCGCCGCTGCGGCGCGAGGTCGTGGCGAGCCTGTTCGCGATCCTGGGCGAAGAGGTGCGCCCCTACGAGCCGCGCGAGGCGCTGGTCGCCCGCCTGGAGCGGCTGGTGGAGCTGCGCCGGCAGGTGCTCGAGGGGCCGGCCCAGCCGGCGGAGCGCATGGAGCGCAAGGCCGCGGAGCCGGCCACCGGGCGCTGAGCCAATTAGCCAAGGCCCCTGGAAGTCGCGGGGAGACGGACCGCGCTCAGTCCCGGCCCGAGCGGGACTGATAGGCCTTGAGCTTGTTGTAGAGGGTCTTGACGTTGATCCCCAGCACGCGCGCGGTGCGCAGCTTGTTGCCCTCGTTCGCCTCGAGGACCCGCAGGATGTGCCGCCGCTCCACCTCGGCCAGCGGGGTGGTGACGTCGAAGCCGCCCTCGCCTGCGCCGCCGGCCTCATCGCTCGCCGCCGCGCCCGCGCCGCTCGCGGCGCCGCCGCCGTCGCGGATCGCCTGCGGCAGGTCGACCAGGCCGATCTCGTCGCCCTGGGCGAGGATCATGCACCGCTCGATCACGTTGCGCAGCTCGCGCACGTTGCCGGGCCAGCGGTAGGACTGCAGCGCCCGCACCGCCTCGGAGGTGATGGTGCGCTGCGGGAGCCCCTTGCGCCGGTGCGCCGCCAGGAAGTTCTCCACCAGGGCGGGGACGTCCCCCGCGCGCTCGCGCAGGGGCGGCACCTCCACGTGGATCACGTTGAGGCGATAGAACAGGTCCTCGCGGAAGTTGCCGGCCTGCACCTCGTCCGAGAGGGTCTTGTTGGTGGCCGCCACCACCCGCACGTCGACCTTGATCACCTTGTTGGCGCCGACCCGCCGGAACTCGCTCCGCTCGAGGACCCGCAGCAGCTTCACCTGCAGGTCGAGGCTCATCTCGCCGATCTCGTCCAGGAACAGGGTGCCGCCGTCGGCGACCTCGAACAGGCCCTTGTGGTCCTGCGTGGCGCCGGTGAAGGCGCCCTTCTGGTGCCCGAACAGCTCGCTCTCCAGGAGCGTGTCCTGAATGGCGCCGCAGTTGACCGCGATGAACGGCTTGTCGTGGCGCCGGCTGAGGCGGTGCAGCCGCCCCGCCACCAGCTCCTTGCCGACGCCGCTCTCCCCCTCGATCAGCACCGTCAGGTCGGTGGGCGCGACCAGCTCGATGTTCTTGAGGACGTCCACCATGTTGGTGGACTGGGCGACCATGTCGTCGGGGCCTGCCTCGCGCAGCCCGACCACGCGCCGCAGGGCGAGGTTCTCCCGCGCCAGCCGATCCCGCTGCACCGCCCGCTGGACCACCAGCAAGAAGTAGTCGGCGTCGATCGGCTTCTCCACGAAGTCGGACGCGCCCTGACGCATGGCGCCCACCACCGTGTAGGTGGGCACCTCGCGCCCCATGAGCACGACCTGTGTGGAGGGGTAGCGCTCGCGCACCTGCTTGAGGAGCTCCACGCCGTTGAGCCCCTTGAGGAACACGTCCGCCACCACCACCGCGAACTCGCGCTCGGCGAGGTGCTGCAGGGCGTCCTCCCCGCTGGCGCAGGAGTCCGCCGGATAGCCGTCGACTTTGAGGGCGCGCGAGAGGAAGGCGCGCAGGTCGGCGTCGTCGTCGACGACGAGGACCGGGGGCTTCTCCGCCATGTGGGCGCCTATGATACAGACGGTCCGGCGTTCATCTGCTGTGAGTCGACGGAGTTAGGCGGGCGGCCACCGCCCGGACGATCCTGTCCAGGGCCCGCCCGCCCGCGCCCTTGCCGTTGACCACCAGCGCGAACGCCACCGTGCGGCCGCCCGCCTCCAGGTAGCCCGAGAGGGCCGCGACCCCCGTGAGCGTGCCCGTCTTGCCCTGCAGGCGGGCCCCCGCCGGCAGACCGCGCAGGCGGCGGCGCAGGGTGCCGTCCCCCCCGGGCTGGGCCAGGCTGTCCCGGAACACCGCCCCCTGCGGGCCCCGCGCCGCCCTCCGCAGGACCGCGACCAGGGCGCGGGCCGACAGGCGATTGTCGCGGCTGAGCCCCGAGCCGTCCGCCACCTCGACCTCGGCCGCGGGGGCGCCGCAGCGGCGGGCGAAGGCCTCCACCGCCTCCGCGCCCCGGCTCCAGCTCCCGCCCGGGCGGAGGGCGGGCGCCTTGCCGACGCCGGCGGGCTCGGCCAGGCGGCCCAGGGTCTTGATCAGGCACTCGGCGTACAGGTTCTGCGAGCGCTGGTTGGTCACGGCCAGGGTGCGGG
>JAWLGW010000559.1:0-5159 GCA_041690735.1 Planctomycetota bacterium | reverse complement strand
CACGACGGGTCGCTGACCACGATCCACTCCAACTCGCCCCGCGACTGCATCGCGCGCCTCGAGACGCTGGTGCTGTTCGCCGGCACGGACCTCCCCTCGCGCGCCATCCGCGAGCAGATCGCCTCGGCGGTCCACCTGATCATCCAGCAGAGCCGCCTGCACGACGGCTCCCGCAAGGTGACCTACATGACGGAGATCACCGGCCTCGAGGGCGGGATCGTCACCATGCAGGACATCTTCGTGTTCAAGCAGGAGGGCTTCACCAAGGACGGGCGGGTGATCGGCCACCACGAGGCGACCGGCAACGTGCCCAAGTTCGTGCACACGCTGCGCCGCCGCGGGATCGAGGTCGACATGAGCATCTTCCAGCGCCCCTCCGACCTGCCCGCGGACGGGAGCACCGACGGCTCGGCCTCCCGCCGCAGCGGCGGCGGGTGGGACCTCGGCTTCGGCGGGAAGCGTCGCAAGCGGTGATCCCCTTCGCTCCGAGCGCGCTCCTGCTCACCCTGGCGCAGTCGGCGGCCGCCGACAACCAGCTGCTGCTGTACTCGGTCCAGTTCCTGGCCTTCGTGGGGGTGACGATCTTCACCTTCGTGGGCTACGTGTTGTTCTCCGCCGGCTGGGAGAGCTACGAGGAGCGGTACCTCGAGGGGGCCGAGCGGAGCCTCGACGACCTGTTCCTGACGATCCCGCCCCAGCAGCTGCTGTGGCTCACGATCCTCTCGGGCGCCGCGTTCTTCACCCTCCCGTTCGTGCTCAGCGGCAGCGTTGCGCCCTCCCTGGTCCTGGGCGGGATCGGCAGCGCCGTGCCGCGGGGCGCCCTGTGGCTCCACAAGCGGCAGCGGGCCAACCACTTCGTCGAGCAGCTCGTCCCCGCGCTGAACACGATCACCAACGCCCTGCGCACCGGCTTCTCGCTGCCCAAGGCGTTCCAGCTCATCGCCTCGGACATGCCCAAGCCGATCTGCCAGGAGTTCGGGATCCTGGTGCAGGAGATGCGGCTCGGCATCGAGGCCCAGGAGGGGCTCGAGAACATGCTCGAGCGCCTCCCCAGCCAGGACCTCGACCTGGTGGTCACCTCGGTCGCGATCTCCAACCAGGTCGGCGGCAACCTGGCCGAGGTGTTCGACCGGCTGGCCGAGTCGATCCGCGAGCGGCGGCGAATCGAGGGGCGGATCGACGCCCTCACCGCGCAGGGCAAGATCCAGGGGGTGCTGGTCTCCTGCCTGCCGGTGTTCGTGGGGCTCGCCCTGGCCTGGATCGACCCCGGCCTCATGGAGCCCCTGTTCACCACCCTGATCGGCAAGATCGTGCTCCTGGTCATGGTGGTCATGGAGTTCCTGGGCTGCTTCTTCATCCTCAAGATCACCACCATCGAGGTCTGAGCCGTGTCCTTCGAGCTGCTCGCGCTGTGCCTCACCTTCGGCTTCGCCGTGGGGCTCGTGGTGTGGATGCTGCTCCAGTCCCTGCGCGACGTGCAGGCGGAGGCGGAGGAGACCTTCGAGGTCTACTCGAACAGCCCGCTGTTCCAGGCCTCGCTCCCGTTCATCCAGTACGTCGGGCGCCGCCTCGACGGCGGCCGCGCCCTGTCGGGCCTGCGGGCCTCGATCGCCCAGAAGCTGATCTACGCCGGCAAGAGCCTGGCCATCACCCCGGGCGAGTTCGTGGGCTTCATGATCGTGTGGGCCGGGATCGGCCTGCTGGTCGGGGTCTACTTCCGGCTCATGATCGGCATCGACTGGAACCTGGTGGCGGCCCTGGCCCTGCTGTGCTCCATGCTCCCCTACATGAAGCTGGGCGAGCTGGTCGGGCGTCGCCAGAAGGCGATCCGCAAGATCCTCCCCTACGCGCTGGACCTGCTGTGCCTGGCGGTGGAGGCGGGGCTCGACTTCACCGCCGCCCTCAATCGCATCGGCGACAACCTCAAGAACCACCCCTTCCGCGACGAGATCCGCCTCCTGTCCCGGGACATCAGCATGGGCAAGACCCGGCCCGAGGCCCTGCGCGACATGGAGAAGCGGATCGGACTGGAGGAGCTGACCTCGGTGGTGAGCTCCCTGATCCAGGCCGACGAGCTGGGGGCCAGCCTGGGGCCGGCCTTGCGGATCCAGTCGGCGGAGCTGCAGCGGGTCCGGTTCCAGCGGGCCGAGAAGAAGGCCATGCAGGCGCCGGTGCTGATGCTGATCCCGCTGGTGCTGTTCATCTTCCCGCTGGTGTTCCTGGTGATCTTCACGCCGATCGTGCTCAAGATGATGGAGCAGATGTAGCCGTGTCCCCCCGCGCCCGTGCCCGTGCCCGTGCCCGTGCCCGCCTCCGCCCCGGCGGGAGCGAGGTGTCGCCGTGCGCCTGATTCGCGAGCGGGACGGCGCGGTGGTCGCGGGCGACCTGCGGGTGGCCGACGGCTTCTTCACCCGGCTGCGCGGGCTCATGGGCCGGGCGGGGCTGGCGCCGGGCGAGGGGCTGTGGATCGAGCCCTGCAGCGCGATCCACATGATGTTCGTGCGCTTCGCCATCGACGTCCTGGTCCTGGCTCGTGACGACCGGGGTCCGGTGCGGGTCGGAACGACCGGGCAGGTCCTGGCGGTCCGGCCGGCGGTCCGGCCCTGGCTCGGCATGGCCCGCTGCCCGGGCGCGAGCAGCGCCGTCGAGCTGGAGTCGGGCAGCGCGGCGCGCCTGGGGCTGGCGGCCGGGGACCTGCTGCGGGTGGACCTGCTGCGGGCGGAGGGCGCGGCGTGATCGGCGGCCAGCTGGAGATCCTCAGCGGGGACCTCGAGGGCCGCCGGTACGAGGTGGACGAGCGCGAGTTCACCATCGGCCGCTCGCCCGGGTGCGACATCGTCATCCCGAAGAAGTACATCTCCCGCCAGCACGCCCGGATCGTGCGGTCGGGCGGCGGGTTCGTGATCGACGGCCTGTCGGAGAAGAACCCGATCTTGCTGGAGGGGAGCGTCGTGCGCGAGCACGCGCTGGAAGACGGCGACGTGTTCGAGCTGTGCGGGATCAAGTTCCGCTTCCGAATGCGCGAGGCCGCCGCCCGCAGCGACTCGAGCTTCGGCCCCAGCTCGCTGGGCTCGCTCGCCGCCGACGACGAGTTCGTGGAGACCGACGCCGGCTTCCCCGCCTACGCCGCGAGCCGCAAGGGCGCCGACCCGGCCGAGGACAGCTGGCAGGCCCCTCCGCAGCCCGGGGGCCTCCCCGCGGCGGCCACCCGCAGCGGCGGGGGGGTGGTGTTCGAGGTCGAGGACGAGGACGCGGACGAAGAGAGCGGCGACCAGACCGGCGAGCTCCCCCTCGACAAGCTGGCGCAGGTCTCCTCGCGGGCGAGCGGCCTCGGCCCCGCGCCGGGCGAGTCGAGCAACGAGCGCACGGCCGCCCTCGGCGCCGCGGTCGACCGCGACGACCCCAACTACGACCCGTTCGCCGCCGTGGACGCCGTCGGCAAGGACAAGAAGCGGGAGCGGGACCCCAACACCGACCGCATGCTCAAGATCGCCTCGGTGGTGGGCGTGGTGGGGATCGTGCTGGCGTTCTTCGTCCAGCGGCAGATCGCCAAGCCCCCCGAGCTGGTGTACGAGACCGTCAAGGAGCCGATCCGCCTGCGGGTGGGCGAGGTGCGGGTGTTCCAGGAGCCGTGGCGCGAGAACGACCGCCCCTTCTCCAGCGCCGCCACCCGCCTGGACGGGCAGACGCAGGGCCAGGACTACCTGCAGACCCGGCCCCCCGGCTACGTGGAGATCGAGTGGCTGGTGCCGCACGTGCAGCGCCGCTCCGTGCTCCTGCTGCGAGGTCTGTCCGAGGGCGAGACCAGCTTCGAGCTGCGCTTCCCCTCGCACCGGGTCAAGATCTGGAACGTGGTCGTGGAGGGGAGCGACCCGCACCTGTTGGCCCGCGACCAGCGGCGGGAGGAGCTGCGCAAGAAGAACCCGCGCGACCTGCGCCACATGGTCCAGACGCACATGGGCAGCGGCGACACCCTGACCCGCGAGCGCGACTCGCCGGCCAAGGAGGGGTACTACCGACAGGCCCTCGACGAGTATCGGCTGGCCACGGACGCCGCGGACGCGCTCCAGCACGTGCTGGCGCAGCGCGGGCAGGCCAGCCCCCAGGTCCTCGAGCTGGTGCGGCGGTGCGAGGACGCCGAGACCAAGGCGGAGCGCGAGTGGGAGGACTTCATTCAGATGGAGGGCTCCCTGTACCAGGGCATGGTGGGGCGAAAGGAGCCCGGCGAGGACTGCGTGTTCCAGCTGCGCCGCCTGCTGCGCGGGATCGGCCACACCTGCGACCCGCGCTACAAGCGGCTGGAGGTGCTGCTGCGCGAGGCCTGGTCGGTGACGCTGGTCAACGCGCCCGACCGCTGCCCCCATGACGTGGACGGCTGAGGGAGAGGCGCATGCGGCTGATCTACGAGCGCGGCGGCGAGCGGATCGCCTTCCCGATCGACGAGGGCGAGACCTTCATCGGGCGCAAGGACTACTGCGACATCTACTTCCCCGACGGCAGCCTGTCCAAGCGCCACGCCCGCCTGGTCCGTGAGGGCAGCGCCCTGTGGGTCCACGACGCCGGGTCGCGCAACGGGACGATCGTCAACGGCGAGGTGATCGAGCAGACGCGGCTGCAGAGCGGCGACGTGATCGAGTGCGGCAAGCTTCAGTTCGTGGTCGAGGGGGTGCCCGGCCCGGGCGGCGGCTCGGGCGACTACGCGTTCGTCGACGAGACCTCCTCGCGCCGCTCCACCCGCTCGGGCGCCCGCGCCCGCGGCGCGGCCGCCGGGTCGCGCGGCGCCCGCGCCTCGGGCCTGCCCACCGCCAGGGCGGTGGCCAGCACCGACGCCCGCCCCTCGATGCTGGACGTGCTCCCCGAGCTGCCCCCCTCGGTCGAGGTGCCGGGCGCGGACGCGGCCGGCGTCGACGCCGGCCCCGGCGACAAGGGGGCCGACAAGGGGGCCGACAAGGGGGCGGCGCGCTTCCGGCTGGTCGAGGGCGGCCCCGAGCAGGTGTGGGAGCTCACCGGCGAGGCGATCACGGTCGGCGCCAAGCAGGAGAACTTCATCCAGCTGGAGGCCGAGGGCGTGTCGCGCTACCACGCCGAGGTCGCCTGCGAGGACGGGGTGTGGGCCTGCGAGGTCACCGGCCTGGTGTGCGTGGACGATGCGTCTTCGA
>JAWLGW010000558.1:0-5160 GCA_041690735.1 Planctomycetota bacterium | reverse complement strand
GGACCTGGTGGAGGGGGACCCCCTCGACCAGCTCATGACCCGCGGCCGCCTGCCCTACCGACGCGCCCTGCGGCTCGCGCGCGGGATCGCGCGCGGGGTGGGGGCCCTGCACGCGGCGGGGGTGGTCCACCGCGACCTCAAGCCCCAGAACGTGGTGGTCCGCGCCGAGGACGGCCAGGCGGTGGTGATCGACCTGGGCCTGGCGATCGCGCCCGACCTCGATCAGCGGTTGACCCGCACCGGCGCCCTGGTCGGCACGCCGCTCTACATGGCGCCCGAGCAGCTGCGTGGCGCGAAGCCGGACCCGCGCGCGGACGTGTACGCCCTGGGGCTGATCCTGTTCGAGCTGCTCACGGGGCGGCGCGCGATCGGCGAGTGCGACACCCCCCACGAGGTGCTGGCGCGGGTGCTGTCGGACTCGGTGCCGGCGCCGAGCAGCGTGGACACCGCCCTCCCCGCCGGCGCGGACGCCCTGTGCGCGCGGCTGGTGGCCAAGGACCCGGCGCGCAGGCCGCCCGACGGCCGAGCGGTGGCCGAGGCGCTCACTGCGCTCCTGCGTCGCGAGGCGATGCCCGCGGGGCCTCGCCGCCGGGGAGGCCTGGCGGCGGTCGCCGCGGGGGTGGCGCTGGCGGCGGGGGTGGCCCTCGCAGCGCGTCCACCGCTGGGGGCCGCCGGGCCCGGGGCGGCCGCGGTCGCTTCCCAGGCGGCGCCCCGGAGCCCCGACGACCCGCAGGGGCCCGCGGGTCCGCGCCTGACGCCGCGTCCGCTGAGCCCCACCGAGGTCGAGGAGGGGCACCGGCAGCTGCGGGCGCTCCGGCGGGACGATGACCCGCGCGACCGGTGGGCGGCGGCCGGCGCCTGGTTGACCGCCTTCCCGGGGCATCCCGCCACCGAGGAGGTGGAGCGCCTGCGCGAGGCCGCGGGGCGCAAGTTCCCGCACCGGCGGTGGGACGGCGAGTGGGGCGGCTGGTTCGTGCAGGAGGACGCCTTCCTCTCCTGGGAGCCCTCGGGCGAGCTGCGGGTCCGGCCGATCGAGGACGACGCCGCGCGGTACGCCTGGCGCACCGAGCGCCCCGCCGAGCAGATCGTGGTGGCGCCCGATCGGCGCTCGGTCTTCCTCGCCGGCGCGGGGCTGCTCCAGCAGCGTGCGCTGGAAGACGGCAGCATCCTGGCCGAGTGGCCGATCGAGCTCCAGGCGATCCAGGCCCTGGCCGTCTCGCCCGTGGAGCCCCTGTTCGCCCTGAGCGGCACCCGAGGTCAGCAGACCGTGGTCGAGGTGCGCAGCCTCAGGGACGGGGCCCTCCTGCACACACCGTGGCGCGGCGAGGACGACGCGAGCGAGCTGGTGTTCGGCCCCGCCGGCCGCTGGCTGGGGGTGGGGACGGGCAAGGACCTCCAGAGCACGCTGGGCTCGACCCGCGTGGTGGACAACGCGCTGCGCGCCGTCCCGGTCGTCGGCGGCGAGGCCCGGCGGCTGGGGCTCACCGGCCGCCCCAACACCATCGCCTTCTCGCCCGACGCCTCGGTCCTCGCCGTGGGCGAGAGCACCGGTCGGCTCACCCTGTTCGACCCGGCGGCCGGCGTCGTGCTGCGCGAAGTGCGGGCCCCCGAGGGCACCTTCGGCGGGTGGATCGGCGGCGCCATGGACGGCTCGATCAAGAGCCTGTTCTTCCTGGCCGGCGGGCGCCGGCTGCTGTCCGTCCAGGGAGACAAGGAGCGGCGCGACGGGCGCCGCGGCGGCCTCGCGGTGTGGGACGTCGCCACCGGACAGCGCCTGTGGGATCAGGCGGGGACGCCGATCTGCCGCTACGCCGAGCTCTCGCCCGACGGGCGGTGGCTGTTGTTCTGCACCGACGACGGCCTCGAGCTGTGGCGCGGGCTGCCCGACCCGGGGCAGTAGCCTGCGGGCCGCCCGGCCCGCTATCGTGAGGGCGTGTCCTCACCTCCCGCAGGTTGGCAGAGCGCGCCGCAGGGCAGCGGACCGCAGCGGCCCGGCCCCCCCCTGGGCGCCGGCGCTCCGCGCGCGCTGGGCCCGTACCTCCTCGAGGGGGTCCTCGGTCGCGGCGGCATGGGCACCGTGTTCCGCGGCCGGCACCGGTCGCTGGGGGTGGTGCGCGCCGTCAAGGTGCTGGAGGTGGGCCACGCCCGCCCTGCCGCGGCGGGCCGCTTCGCGCGGGAGGTGGCGCACCTGGCGCAGGTGCGCCACCCCAACGTGGTCGCCGTCCACGACGCGGGCGAGGAGGCCGGCTGGGCCTACTACGCCATGGACCTGGTGGAGGGCCAGCCGCTCGACCGGGTCCTGGAGCGCGGCCCCCTCCCCGTCGACCGGGCCCTGGAGCTGATCGCGGCGATCGCGGAGGGCGTGGCCGCCCTGCACGCGATCGGGGTGGTGCACCGGGACCTCAAGCCGCAGAACGTGGTGCTGCGCGCCGACGGGGCGCCGGTGGTGCTCGACCTCGGCCTGGCCGTCGCGCCCGCGCTCGACGAGCGGCTGACCCGCACCGGGGCCATGGTGGGCACGCCCCACTACATGGCGCCCGAGCAGCTAAAGGGCGCGCCGCCCGACCCGCGCATGGACGTGTACGCCCTGGGCCTGATCCTGTTCGAGCTCACCACCGGACAGCAGCCGCTGGAGGGGGCCAGCACGCCGCACGAGGTGCTGGCGCGGGTCCTGACCGAGCAGGCGCCGCTGCCGAGCAGCGTCGACCCGACCTTGCCCGCCGGCCTCGATCGGCTGTGCGCTCGGCTGTCGGCGCGCGAGCCCCAGCAGCGCCCGCCCGACGCGGCCGCCGTGGCGCAGGCGGTCGCGGCGCTGCGGGCGGCGCCGCCCGAGCGGCCGGTCCGCCGCCGGGGCCTGCGGGTGCTCGCGGCGGGGCTGCTGGTGGCCGCGACCGCGGCGGGGTACCTGTGGCAGGAGCGGCGCGACGCGCCGACCGGGAGCGGCCTGCCGCAGGCCGACTCCGCAGACGCCCTCCCCGCGACGCCGCCCGCCTCACCTCCCGCGGAGCGCTCCTCCGCCGAGGCGGAGCGGCGCCTCGAGGAGCTGCGACGCACGCGCGACGACCGCGCCAGGTTCGCGGCCGCCGCCGCCTGGTTGACCGCCTTCCCGCAGCATCCTCAGGCGCCGGCGGTCGAGCGGCTCCGCGACGAGGCCGCCCTGACGTTTCCGCACGCCCGCTACCCCGGGGAGACGCTGGTGGGTTTCGTGCGGGGAGACCGGTGGCTGACGCTGGTCCGTTGGACGCTGGCGCTGCGCTCAGTGGGCGAGGACGCCCCGCTGCGCACCTGGCGGCTCGGTGGCCGCAGGCACGCCGCGGCGATCGACCCCGCCGGCGAGAGGGTCGCGCTGGCGATCCAGCGCGAGGACGGCGTCGAGTTGATCTGCATCGACGTGGATCAGGAGCGCGAGGTCCGCCGCTGGCGCCCGGCCGCAGGCGTGCGGGAGGTCACGGCGCTGGCCTTCTCGCGGGACGGTCGCCGCCTGGCGGTGGCCGGCGACGGCGCCGCCGGGAGCGCCGTCGAGGAGCACGCCCTCGCGGCCGACACGCCGCCGCGAACGGTGGCCCGCCACGACCTGCCGGTGTCGATCCTCGCCTACGAACCGGGCGGCGACCGGCTCGCGGTCGGACGCGGCCGCTTCATGAACGAGATCCTCCGCCGCACGTGGTCCAGCTGGCGAGTCGGCCGAACCGCCTCCTGTTCACCGCGTCCGGCACGGTGGTGGCAGGAGACAGCGGCGGGCGCATCCTGGAGGTCGACCTGGCGGGGGAGGGCGACGTCCGCTCCTTCCTGGGCGAGCGCCTGACCGGCGACCGCGCCGCCTGGATGCCGCTCGCCATGGAGGGCTCGATCAAGGGGCTGTTCCTGAGCGCCGACGCCAGCCTGCTCCTGTCGATCATGGGCGACGGCGACTACGCCCACGGCGCGGCAGCCCTGTGGTCCATGGAGACGGCCGAGCGCCTGTGGTGGCGGAAGGACCTCCCCCCCAGGATCAGCGCGAGCGCCCTCTCCGCTGACGGGCGGTGGCTGGCGCTGCAGGCCGACAAGGACGTCGAGCTGTGGCGGGCGCCCCTGGAGTTGACTCGCCGTTGACACGCCCCCCTCTCGGCGGCCGCAGACTTGACCAGCCCTTGACGGGGAGGTGAAACGCCCGCGACGGCGCCGGCGCTACCCTGTGCCGCGACGGGAGCGAGGCATGACGCGAGGAGCACAGGTCCGGGTCCGCCGCCGGCGGATCCTGGTGCAGCTGGAGCAGGTGTGCCCGCTGTGCCACGAGCAGCTGCTGAACGGCGCCGAGGCGCCGGTCCTGTCGGTGTGCCGCCACTGCGGGACCCCGTTCCACCTGGCCTGCACCGGCGAGCTGGGCGGCGGCTGCGCGACCCTCGGCTGCCCCGGCCGCCTCGCCAGCCCCACGCGGCCTTCGCTCGCGGTGCGGGCGCGCCCGCGGAGCCTGCGCCGAGGCGCGGCGAAGGCCCCCCTGGGCACCGGCGCGGCCCTGGGCGCGGGCGCCGGCTTCTCCGCCGCGGTGGCGACCGCCCTGCAGGTCCTGCTGGCGCGCCGTCTGATCGAGCTCGACGCCGCCACGATCGTGTTCGCCTGCGCCCTCCTGCCGGTGGGCACCGTGCTGGGCGGCGCCTGGGGTCACGGCCTCGAGCAGCTGGCCCGCCGCGCTGCGCGGGCGCTGCTCGCCAGCCTGCGCCGGGCGCTCCTGACGCCCGCTCCAGGCGGCGAGGCCTTCGACTGACCGCGAGGCTCAGCTCGCATGAGGTGCCTTCGTTGGCGGCGAGCAATCCTCCAACGCCTCCCGACCCGGCGGATCCGGAGCCGACAGGGCGCGCCGCGCCGAGGAGCCGTCGGCCCTGGCGGCCCACGGTCAGCCCGGCCAGCCGACGGGGGCGAGCTGCGGGGGGAGCGGCCGGGCCGCCAGCGCCGCCTGCCAGGCGGCGGGGTCGCCGCCGAGGTCCTGCCCCACGATGCCCGTCAAGATCGCCCGGGCGGCGCGGGCGCGCTCGAGCAGGCTGGCCCCGATCGCCTCGCGCGCCCGGGCAGCCCCGGCTGCGTCGTCGGGGAACAGGGCTGCCGCGACCCGGCCCGGACGGCTGGGGTCGCTCGCCAGGCGCAAGGCGGAGAGGCTGGTCCGGGCGGTGGCGGGGTGCCTCG
>JAWLGW010000557.1:0-5161 GCA_041690735.1 Planctomycetota bacterium | reverse complement strand
CCGACAGGGGCCAGATATGGAAGATGGCCGAGCGGGGCGGGTTCCGCTCGTGGAAGGCGACCTCGACCCGCACCTCGACCGGCAGGGGCGGCTGCGGGGCGCGCTCCACCTCCCCCTCGAGCACCACCGCGCCCTCGTAGGCATACCCCAGCCACACCGGCAGGAAGGGGAGCATGCCCGGGAAGGCGACCAGGGCGTTGGTCCAGGCGCCGCCGAGCTCGACCCGGCAGCGCAGGCGGAGGCGCGCCGGCGCGGCCAGGTCGACCCACCGGGAGCGCACCCGGTGGGCCTCGCTCCCCGACCAGGCCAGGCGGTTGACGGCGATCCGCGGGTCGGCGTCGAGGGCCGCCACCGCCGCGGCGAGGAAGGGCCACTCCTCGTCGTCGACGCCGGTGACCTGCACGTCGAGGGGGTGGGGCGCCGGGCAGGAGAGGGGCGGGGGCGGCACCCGGCCCAGGTCGTCGCGGTCGAGCTCGACCTTGTGCGCCCAGAAGCGGTCCTCGGGGTCCACCGCCGCGCAGCCCGACCCCAGCAGGGTCGCCGCCAGGAGGAGGCCCGCGGTCCGAGACCGGGTGCAGCCAGGAGCGTCGTCACGTCGCGCCACGGCGCCGTCGTAGCGCGGACGCGCCCCGACCGCAAGCGCCTGTCAGCGGCGCGGCCACAGGTCGGGGAGCAGGGGCTGCAGCGCGTCCGCGACGCTCGCCCCGGGCGCGGACCCGCTCGGTCGCCTCCCACGGGGCCTGCTGGGGCGAGGGTAGCCCGGCGGTGAGCCGCGCGCCCGAGCACAGGCTTTTCTCCCTCCCGGCGGCGTGCTAGCTTTCAGGCTCCCGGGGAGGTGACGCCTTGGACGCCGAGCAGCAGGGTCCTCCTGAAGCCGACGTGACGATCGTCCTCGAGGGGGCGTCCGAGTGGGTCGCCGCCCGGCCCCTCCTCTCTCGCCGCGCCCTGCGCTCCTCCGCCCGCGACGCGCTCCGTAACCTGTACGACGACCTCGACGGCGAGGTCCTCGACCTGGACGCGATCGACTGAATTCACGGCCAGCGCGGCGCGTGCGCGCGGGGCCGGTCCTGCGTACGCTACGGGTCTAGTCGTTTAGCTGCCTAGCCTCGTACCTCCGTTAGCGTCCGTAGGTGCCCGAAATGAACGGTGAGCCGGTCTACGTACTGGTCGATGGCGAGAACATCGACCGCACCCTGGGGCAGATCCTCGAGGCGAAGCCTCGCCCCGAGCAGCGGCCGCGGTGGGACAAGGTGCGGGCCTTCGCCGAGCAGGCCTTCGGCGAGCGCCCCTCCCGAGCCCTGTTCTTCCTCAACGCCTGGCGCGGCCTCCCGGGCACCTTCGTGCAGGCCTTGCGCCTGGCGGGCTACATTCCGGTGCCCCTGTCCGGCGACCCCGACCAGAAGGTGGTCGACATCGCGATCAACCGCACCCTGGAGGCGCTCCAGAAGCGACCGGGTCCGGTGCTGCTCGTCAGCCACGACCAGGACTTCAGCGAGCACTTCGCCGCCCTGGCGGGCGAGCGGCCCGTGGGGGTGCTCGCCTTCCGGGAGTACCTCGGGGGCGAATACGTCGAGATGGACGGGGTGCAGGTGTTCGACATCGAGGACGACGCGCGGGCGTTCGAGGGCGGCCCGCTGCCGCGGATCCGCGTGATCCCGATCGACGACTTCGATCCAGAGCGGTTCCTGTAGCTACGAAGCCCGCTCCTTGGCGGTCACGTACAGCCCGTTCACCTCGCCCTCGCTGAAGGCCACTCCGTGGCGGGTCAGCTCGGCGCGGGTCTTCTCCTGCTCGGCTGCGTCGCTCCAAGCCAGCAGCAGACGGCCGCAGCGGTCGCAGATCGCGACGTCGCGGGTCTTCTTCAACGACCGCTCCGCCTCGGCGCGGCAGCAGGGATCGAGCGGGTTCGGCGGCGGCAGGGAGATCACCAGGCCCTCGCGGCGGGGCGTGTCAACTCGCCGTCAACGCGCCCCCAAATGGGAGTCAACTCTGTAAGGCACTGCTGTCACTAGAGTAACGCGGGCAGTTCCCCCGCCGGTCGGTTTGACACCGCCCTCGGCGCGCGACTAGACTGCCATACGCGGGGA
Organism: Planctomycetota bacterium; assembly: GCA_041690735.1. Taxonomy (GTDB): domain Bacteria; phylum Planctomycetota; class J058; order J058; family J058; genus JAWLGW01. The sequence continues at coordinate 3,074 of JAWLGW010000557.1, read as the reverse complement.
GGGATTTCGCAGGTCCTTGAAGGATCAGCGGTTACGAGCCCTCGCCGGGACGGGATCCTCATGACGGCCCACTCGACGACACTGTCTGCAGCTGAGATCCAACTGGGGCGGCTCGCCATCGAGCGCAGCCTGGTGAGCCGCGAGCAGGTGCGCGAGTGCGCCGAGCTGCGCACCGCGGGCAGCCCCGAGCACCTGGCGAAGATGCTCGTCACGCGCGGCTACCTCGACGAGGGCACCGCTCGCCGGCTGTATCAGGAGGTCTCGAGCGGCAGCACCGGCGGCAGCGCCTTCGGCTCGGGGATCGGCCCCGGGCGGACCCAGATCGCGCCGCCCGCGCACGTCCAGCGCTCTCCCCTCGAGGAGACCCGCGGCAGCCGCCCCGACTGGGACACCGGGGGCGGCCAGGCCGCCCCCGGCAGCCACTACGGCGCGCCCGGCAGCCACTACGGCCAGGCCGGCAGCCACTACGGCCAGGCCGGCAGCAACTTCGGGACGCCCGGCAGCCACTACGGCCCCGCCGGCAGCAACTACGGCCCCGCCGGCAGCAACTTCGGCGGGAACTTCGGGGCAGCGGGGAGCAACTTCGGGGCGGCGGGGAGCAACTTCGGGGCGGGGAGCGCCTTCGGCCCGGCGGGGAGCAACTTCGGACCGGCGGCGGGGACGGCGATCGGCTCGCCGGTCGACTCGGGCTTCGGCGCGGGCGGGGCGGCGGGCGGCGCGGGCAAGACCGACCCCGCCAGCGAAGAGGCGATCGCCTACGCCATGTCCACCCGCCAGAACGCCGACGGCTCCCAAGAGACGGTGTTCGGGCCCTACGACATCCTGGGGGAGATCGCCCGGGGCGGCATGGGCATCGTGTATCGGGCCCGCCAGCGCAGCCTGAAGCGGATCGTGGCCCTCAAGGTCATGAAGGAGGGCGAGAACGCGTCGGAGAAGCAGATCCGGCGCTTCAAGCGCGAGACCGAGGCGGCCGCCAAGCTGCAGCACCCCAACATCGTCGCCGTCCACGAGGTCGGCTGCCACCAGGGCTTCCACTACTTCACCATGGACCTGATCGAGGGCGACCCACTCGACGCGATCTGCAAGCGCAAGGAGAAGATGCCGGTCCGCAAGGTCCTGTCGGTGGTGAAGGAGGTCGCGCAGGCGATCCACTACGCCCACGGGAAGGGGATCATCCACCGCGACCTCAAGCCGGCCAACGTCCTGCTCGACACCGACGGGCACCCCAAGGTGACCGACTTCGGCCTGGCCAAGCAGATCGACCACAAGTCGATGCTCACCCGCACCGGCGCGGTGGTCGGCACGCCCTTCTACATGCCGCCCGAGCAGGCCCGCGGTGACGTCGACATCGACCAGCGGGCCGACGTGTACGCCCTGGGCGTGATCCTGTACGAGCTGCTCACCCTCAAGCTCCCCTTCCACGGCGAGACGACCATGGAGGTCTATCACAAGATCCTCGAGGAGGAGCCGATCCCGCCCCGCAAGCACGACTCCCGGGTCGACCGCGACGTCGACACGATCGTGCTCAAGGCGATGGAGAAGGACGTCAACCGGCGTTACCAGACGGCGCAGGAGCTGGCGGAGGACATCCAGCGCTACCTCAACGGCGACCCGATCAAGGCGCGCCCGCTGGGTCCGATCGGCCGGGCGATCAAGAAGGCCAAGAAGAACATGCCGGTGGTGGTGGTCGGCTCGGTCACGGTGCTGGCGATCTCTGGCGCCATCGGCCTGTTCTATTGGCGCAACCAGGAGGCGATGCGGCTCGAGTTCGAGATCAACCAGAAGCACGAGTGGGAGACCTTCTGCACCGAGGTCGAGAACCAGTTCATCAACGCCCGCTCCCAGATCACCTCCGGCGTGGCCCGCCGCAAGGACCGCGACCCCAAGGGGGCGCTGGCCGACCTGCAGGAGGCCGAGCGCATCTTGCAGGACCTCGACCTGCTGGTGGACGACTTCGACACCTGGAACACCGCCGACGCCACCGGCGGCTACCTGCAGGAGAAGTCGCCCGAGACGGACGCGATCTTCCAGGAGGTCTACCTGGAGACCGGCCGAGCCCACGCCGACCTCGGCGGGGGGGAGGACTTCGAGCGGGCGCTGAAGACCTTCGACCAGGGGCTGGAGCGGTGCGCCGCCGACACCAGCGAGATGGCGCTGCGCCTGCGGCTCGAGAAGGGGAAGGTGCGCGCCCGGCAGGGCGACTATCAGGCCGCGCTGGCCGCCTTCGAGGCGATCCTGCGGCACGACCCGCGCCACGTGGGGGCGCGCCTGGAGATGGGCAGCGTCCACCGGATGGCCGGCGAATCCCCCAAGGCCCTGGAGAAGTTCGGCGAGGTGATCGCGCAGGACCCCAAGGAGCTGCGGGCGTACCTGCTCCGCGGCGAGGCGCTGTACGAGCTGCGGCGGTTCGACGAGGCGCTGCTCGACTTCGACAAGGTGCTCGACCTCAAAGAGGACCACTTCGAGGGGTACGTGTGGCGCGGGCGCACCCACCAGGCGCTGGGGCACTTCGGCGAGGCGCAAGACGACCTGACGGAGGCGATCGAGATCACCCCCTCGCTCCCCGACGGCTACTACTACCGGGCCGAGCTGCACTTCGCCCAGCGCAAGCTGGCGCAGGCGATCAAGGACTACGAGGTGGCGATCTCGCGCTCGGCGCAGTACTTCGCCGCCTACCTGGGCCTCGGCCGGGCGCAGGAGTGGGTGCTGGAGTACGACCGCGCCCGGCAGCACTACCAGGACATCGTGAGCGCCGAGGCGCGCGAGGCGGAGCCGCTGCGGGCGCAGGCCCTGTCGGCGCTGGCCTGGCTCGACCTGGTCCAGGCGGACCCCTACGAGAGCACCCTCGAGATCGACGACCGGATCCGGCAGGAGAGCGCCACGCCCGACGGGGCGCTGGGACCGCCCCCGCCCCTGGCGACGCTGAACGCCCAGGCGAAGGAGCTGCGCGAGGGGCGGCTGGCGACGGCCCGGCAAGGGTTCGAGCGGGCGCTGGCCCAGGACCCCGAGCTGGTGTCGGCGCTGATCGGGCGGGCCGAGCTCGACCTGCAGGCGGGGGCGCTCGACGCGGCCAA
>JAWLGW010000556.1:0-5161 GCA_041690735.1 Planctomycetota bacterium | reverse complement strand
GGCGCGACGAGGAGGTGCGGGCGTAACTGGGGACTCCACCATGTGTTTCTGTCGAGACGGGAGAGCCCGCGCGTCCGCCGGAGCGTCTTCGGGGGGAATCTGGGGGGCGGAGCCCCCGGAAACCACACAGGTTGTGGGAAGCGCCGGGTCGGGGTGGAATGCGCCTATCCCCAGGAGCGCCTCGTGTCCCCAACCCCTCCTCCTCCCTTGCGGATCGGCACCCGCGGCAGCGACCTGGCCCTGTTCCAGGCGCGGCAGGTGCAGGGCTGGATCCAGGAGCGGCTGGGTCGGTCCGCCGAGCTGGTGATCATCAAGACCCAGGGCGACAAGGACCGCTCCCGCAGCGTCGCCGCCCTGGGCAGCGTGGGGGTGTTCGTCAAGGAGCTGGAGCGGGCCCTCCAGGACGGCGACGTCGACCTGGCGGTGCACTCGCTCAAGGACCTGCCGACCGATCAGCCGGAGGGGCTGGAGGTCGTGGCGCAGCCGATCCGAGTGGACGCGCACGAGCTGCTGCTCGCGCACCCGGGCGCAGTGGACGAGCGGGCCCCCCTGCTGCCGCTGATCGAGGGCGCGCGGGTGGGCACCGCCTCGGAGCGGCGGCGGGCGCAGCTGCTGGTGGCCCGGCCCGACCTCGAGGTGGTGCCGATCCGCGGCAACGTGCCCCGGCGGGTGGACATGGCCCGCCAGCGCGAGCTCGACGCGGTGGTGCTGGCGGCGGCGGGCGTCGACCGGCTGGGCCTCGACCTGTCCGCCCTGGCGCGGTTCGACCTGCCGCTCGACCTGCTCGTGCCGGCCCCGGGGCAAGGGGCGCTGGCGATCGAGGCCCGCACGGGCGACGCCGCCGCCGCGGAGCTGGCGCGCCTCGACGACGCCAGCGTCAGGGCGGCGACCACCGCCGAGCGGGCGCTGCTCCACGAGCTCGGCGCCGGCTGCCTGGTGCCCCTGGGCGCGCTGGCGACCCGCGACGCGCGCGGCGAGGTCAACCTGCACGCGGTCCTGCAGGTCAACCCCACCGCCTCGCCCCGACCGCGGCTGCGGCAGGCCCGGGTGCGGGCTGGTGACGCCGAGGGCGCGGCCAACCTGGCCCTGCGCGTCCTCGACCCGCCCCCGCTGCGCGACGCGCCGCAGGGGCCGGACCTGACGGGCAAGCGGGTGCTGGTCGCGCGCGAGCCCGAGCGGGCGATCGAGCTGGTGGAGGCGATCGCCGACGCAGGCGGCGAAGCCCGCTGCCGCTCGGCCATCCGCGCCGTGCGCCTCCCCGCGGCGGACGGCGCGCGCGAGCGCCTGGCCGCCCTGCCGGCGGAGGCCTGGGTGCTGTTCGCCTCGCAGGCGGCGGTCGAGGTGCTGGCGGACGCGACCTCCGAGGGCGGCCTGGCGGCGGCGATCGGCGACCGGCGGGTGGGGGCGGTGGGCCCCGCCACTGCGCGGGCGCTGGCCGCCTGCGGCGTGACGGTAGACGTCCTGGCCGAGCCCGCCACCGGCGCGGGACTGGCCGCCGCGGTGGTGGTGCGCGCGCGGGAGCCGGGGGTGGCCTTGCTGCCCGCCGCCCAGGGTGGCCGCCCCGAGCTGCAGGACACGCTGGCCGCCGCGGGCTGGCAGGCCGAGCGCATGGAGCTGTACGTCTCCGAGCCCGCCCCCGTCCCCACGGCCGACGAGCTGGACGCCGACGCCCTGGTGCTCGCCAGCCCCTCGGGCGTGGCGGCGCTCCTGCAGGGCCCCCTGCCGGCGTCCTGCCGGCTGGTGGCGATCGGGCCCACCACCGCCCGGGCGATCGAGGAGGCGGGGCATGCCGTGGCCGCGGTGGCCGACGCCCCCACGCCGGCGCGCCTGGTGGCGGCGATCGGACAGGCGCTCTTGGCGTGAGCGAGCGGCGCCCGCCGCTGCGCGGAACAGAGGACGGAGACGACATGCGCATTCGACCGAGACGGCTGCGGCGGACGGCAGGGCTGCGGGACCTGGCGGCGGAGGTGCGCCTCTCCCCGGCGGAGCTGATCCAGCCCCACTTCGTCCTCCCGGGACGCGGCGAGCGGCAGGCGATCGACGCCATGCCGGGGATCGAGCGCCACAGCGTGGACCTGCTGGTGGAGCAGGCGCGGCGCGACCGCGACCTGGGCGTGAAGGCGGTGCTCCTGTTCGGCGTGCCGGGCGGGACCAAGGACGGCCGCGCCAGCGGCGCCTACGAGGGCACACCGCTGGTGGCGCAGGCGGTGAGCGCCCTGCGCGAGGCGTTCGGCGACGAGGTGACCGTCATGACCGACGTGTGCCTGTGCGCCTACACCGACCACGGCCACTGCGGTGTGCTCGACGACCGGGGCGAGGTCCTGGGCGACGCCACCCTGCCCCTGCTGGCGCGCATGGCGGTCGCCCACGCCCGAGCCGGCGCGCACGTGGTGGCGCCCTCCGACATGATGGACGGCCTGGTGGCGGCGATCCGCGACGCCCTCGACGCCGAGGGGCTGGAGCAGGTCTCGCTCCTCTCCTACGCGGCGAAGTTCGCCTCGGCCTACTACGGCCCCTTCCGGGAGGCCGCCGGCAGCGCCCCCGGCAAGGGGGACCGCCGCGGCTATCAGGCGGACTGCCGCGACGGGCGCGGCGCGGTCCGCGACGCCCTCCTCGACGAGGAGGAGGGGGCCGACATGCTGATGGTCAAGCCGGCCCTGGCCTACCTGGACGTGATCGCCCACCTGCGCGCGGCGAGCGACCTGCCGATCGCCTGCTACAACGTGAGCGGCGAGTACAGCATGGCCCACGCGGCCGCGCAGGCGGGGCTGGTCGACCTCGAGGCGATCGTCCTCGAGAACCTGATCGCCATGCGCCGCGCCGGGGCCGACCTGCTGATCACCTACCACGCCCGCGAGGCCCTCCAGAACGGGTGGATCCAATGACCCTCGAGCTCCGTCGCTCCGCCGAGCTGTTCGCTCGGGCTCAAGAGCTCCTGCCCGGCGGGGTCAGCAGCCCCGTGCGCGCCTTCCAGGCCGTGGGCGGCACCCCGGTGTTCCTCAAGAAGGGCGCCGGCGCCCGGGTGTGGGACGAGGACGGCAACGCCTACTGCGACTTCTGCGCCTCCTGGGGGCCGCTGGCGCTGGGGCACGCCCACCCGGCGGTGGTGGCCGCGGTGAGCGAGGCCGCGGTGCGGGGCACCAGCTTCGGCACCCCCACCGCCGGCGAGGTCGAGCTGGCCCAGCGCGTGCGAGACCTGCAGCCCCTGGCCGAGCGGGTGCGCTTCGTCTCCAGCGGCACCGAGGCGGTCATGAGCGCGGTCCGGCTGGCCCGCGGCTTCACCGGCCGCGACCTGCTGGTGAAGTTCGACGGCTGCTACCACGGCCACGCCGACTACCTGCTGGTGAAGGCGGGCTCCGGCCTGGCGACCGCGGGACAGGCCGACTCGGCCGGCGTCCCGGCCGCGATCGCCAGCACCACCGCGGTGCTGCCCCTCGACGACGAGGAGGCGTTCCGAGCCTTCATGGCCCAGCGGGGGAGCGAGGTCGCGGCGGTGATCGTGGAGCCCGTCCCCGCCAACTGCGGCCTCCTGGTGCAGCGACCGGAGTTCCTGCGCCTGCTGCGCGAGGAGACCACCCGCGCCGGGGCGCTGTTGATCTTCGACGAGGTGATCACCGGCTTCCGCCTGGGGCCCGCCGGGGCGGCAGGCAAGTACGGGATCGCGCCCGACCTGCTCACCTTCGGCAAGGTGATCGGCGGCGGCTTGCCGGTCGGCGCCTACGCCGGGCGCCGCGACGTCATGGAGACGGTGGCCCCCCTGGGCCCCGTCTATCAGGCGGGCACCCTGTCGGGGAACCCGGTCGCCATGGCCGCGGGGATCGCCGCCCTCGACGCCCTGCGGGACGGCGGCTGGGAGGCTCTGGACAAGAACGCCCAGGCCTTCGCCGCGCTGCTGGCGCCGGTGGTGGCCAAGTTCCCGGTCACCCTGGTGCGCGAGGGCTCGATCCTGTGGCTCGCCTTCCAGACCGAGGCCCCCCGCGCCTGGTCAGCGGTCGACAAGGGCGGCGCCGCCCGCTACGCCACGTTCCACCGGGCGCTCCTGGAGCGGGGGGTGTACCTCGCGCCCAGCGCCTACGAGGTGATCTTCGTGTCGGCCGCCCACGAGCGCGGGCAACTCGAGCACGCCGCGCAGGCGTTCGGCGAGGCCCTGGCCCTCGTCTACCCGGAGGTCGCGTGAGCACGCCCCGCTTCCTCGCCGCTTGCCGCGGCGAAGCCGTCGACCGCCCCCCGGTGTGGCTCATGCGTCAGGCAGGCCGCTACCTGCCCGAGTACCAGCAGGTCCGCCGCCAGGCGGGCAGCTTCCTCGACCTGTGCCGCACCCCCGAGCTGGCGGTGGAGGTGACGCTGCAGCCCCTGCGGCGGTTCGCCTTCGACGCGGCGATCCTGTTCTCGGACATCCTGATCCCGGCCGACGCCATGGGCGCCGAGGTCAGCTTCGTCGCCGGCGAGGGCCCGCACATCGCGAACCCGGTGCGGAGCGCGGCCGACGCCGAGCGGCTGCGGGTCCCCGAGCCCGAGGAGGCCTGCCCGTACGTGTTCGAGGCGGTCCGCGGCCTGGCCCGCGAGCTGCCGGCCGACGTGCCGCTGATCGGCTTCGTGGCGGCGCCCTTCACCCTCCTGGCCTACCTGGTCGAGGGCGGGGGGAGCCGCAACTTCGAGCACACCAAGCGCATGGTCCTGGGCGACCCCGAGCTGGCCCGGCAGGTGATCGACAAGATCGTGGCCTACTCCGCCGCCCACGCGACCGCCCAGCTGAAGGCGGGCGCCAGGGCGCTGCAGCTGTTCGACACCTGGGCCGAGCTGCTGGGCCCCGCCGACTACCGCACCTGGTGCCTCGCGCCCGCCAACGAGGTGTTCGCCCGGGTGCGCGAGGCCGTGGGGCCCGAGCCGCCGTTCGTCTACTTCAGCAAGGGCACCGCCGGACAGCTCGACATGCTGCCCGAGGTCACGGCCGACGTGATCTCGGTCGACTGGCGGGTCGACCTGGCGCAGGTCCGTCCCCGCCTGCCGGGCAAGGCGCTGCAGGGGAACCTCGACCCGCTGGTCCTGTACGCCGGCCCCGAGGTGACCCGGGCCCGCACCCAGCAGGTCCTCGAGGCCGGCGGCGGCCGCGGCCACGTGTTCAACCTCGGCCACGGGATCCTGCCCGAGACGCCGATCG
>JAWLGW010000555.1:0-5171 GCA_041690735.1 Planctomycetota bacterium | reverse complement strand
GAGCAGGCGCGGGTCCGCCAGGATCGGCAGCAGCGCGCTCAAGGGGTGGAGCGCCAGCCCCACCGCGGCGAGCGCCGTCCACACCGGCGCCAGCGCGGCGAAGCCAGGGAACGGTCCCTGCCCCAGCGCCAGGCCCGTGCCCGCGGCGAGGGGCAGGAGGGTGGCCGCCAGGAGCAGGTAGACCGCGGCCCGGCGGGAGACCGCCCGCGCCGGCTCCTCGTCCGACTCCTCCCCGTCGCTCGCGCCGGCGCGCTCACCGGCGGGGCCGGGCGCCTTCGCCTCCAGCGCGGCCAGGAAGGCCGCGTCCTCGCGGGCCTGCAGGCGCGCCGTCAGGCGCACCCCCAGCGCCGCCAGGGCGGCGCCCGCCAGGCCCAGCGCCGCGGCCGCCGCGACGGCGGGGCGACCGCCGCCGCCACCCCACACGACCAGCGGCGCCACGGTCACCGCGACCAGCAGGGCGAAGCCCGGCGCGCGGGCGGGGGCGCTCTCCAGCGCCCGGGGCGGCCACAGCCCCGCCAGCACCGACCGCGGCGTCAGCGGCAGGCGCGCCTCCTGCCCGAAGGCGCCGCGGGCCGCGGCGGCGAACACCAGCAGCGCCGGCAGCAGGGTCGCCAGCAGCACCTGCCCCGGGGGGTCGAGGCGGACGGCGATCGACGCCGCCAGCAGGCACACCAGCGCCAGGGCGGGCAGGGCCAGCAGGCGCGGCAGGCGCCCCGGCGCGCCGTCGCGGTCCGCCCGCTGGGCCTCCACGCAGTCGGCCACCAGCGGGAGCGCGACCGCGAGGTGGAGCAGCACCCCGAGCAGCCACACCGGCACGCGGCCGACCCCCACGATCGCGGCGTCGCCCCACAGGAGGAGCGCCGCCAGCGGGTGGAGCGCGCCGACCGGCGCCAGCAGGTCGAGCACCTCCGCCACCCGCTCGCCGTTGGTGACCGACAGGGGCACCAGGAAGATCGTGGCGTAGATCGGGACGAGGGAGGAGACCACCGACACGGCGACGGTCGCCTGCAGCGCGAGCTGGGTCTGGGTGGTCTGGGCGCGGACCCACCCCAGCTGCGAGGGCGCGTCCCGCTGGCGCGCCCCCAGCCCCAGGGCGAAGGCGGCCAGGGAGACGTCGACCGCCAGCAACAGGAGCAGGTAGCGGGGCACGAAGCCGAGCTCGCCGCCGCCGAGGGCGTAGGCCGCGGCGAGCACCGGCAGCGCCGCCGCCTTGCTCAGCACCCCCACGGCCACGGCCCCCAGCAGCTTGCCCAGCGCCAGCCGCCAGGCGCCGAGCGGCGACACCACCAGCCCCTCGAGCGTGTTGCGGTCGCGCTCCAGCGCGAAGGCGGTGGCCGCCGGGACCGCCACGCCCAGGTGAAAGAAGGCGAACAGGGCGCACACCGCCAGGAACACCGGCCGCGAGGCGAAGCGCCAGGGGCCGGGGGCGAAGGCCGCCGCCCAGGCGAAGGTGAGCAGGGGCGCCGCGAACAGGAGGGCGTAGATCACCAGGCGGCCGCTGGCGCCGCCGGGGCTGCGGGCGAAGGCGAGCAGGTCCTTGTACGCGACGGGGTCGATCCAGCGCTCGACGGCCTCCCACCGACCCCGCTCGCCCCCGGCTGGCGCGCCGCCCTCCGCGGTGGCCTGCGGCGCGGTCACGCGACCAGCCCCCGCGTCACGTCGAGGAACAGCGCCTCGAGGGTCGGGGCCTGCACCTCGAACGAGTAGACCCGGGCCCCCGCCTCCACCAGCAGTCGGTGCAGCTCCGCCACCCGCTCGGGGGAGGCCGCCAGCGTCAGGCGCAGCTCGAGCCCGTCCCCCTCCGGCGGCGTCAACCCCCACTCGGGCTCGCCGGCGAGCCGGGCGAGGAGCGTCGAGGCTCGGGCGACGTCGTCGGCCGACACCAGCCGCACCCGCACCTGCCGCTCGGCCCCCAGCCGCTCGCGCACCTCGGCGATCGAGCCGGCGTAGGCGAGCCGCCCCCCCTCGATCACGACCACCCGGCTGCACACCTGCTCGAGCTCGCTCAGGATGTGCGACGAGATCAAGATCGTCTTCCCCTGGGCGCGCAGCGCCGTGAGGAGCGCGCGCAGGTCGATCCGGGCCTGCGGGTCGAGGCCCGAGGCCGGCTCGTCGAGGAGCAGGACCGCCGGGTCGTGCAGGAGGGTGCGCGCCAGGAACAGCCGCTGCCGCACCCCCTTCGACAGCCCCTCGCACCGGTCGCGGCGCTTGGCCGCCAGGTCGACCAGCTCGATCACGCCCTCCACCTGCGCGCGGCGCTGTCGCCCGTAGAAGCCGTGCACCCGGGCGAACACGTCGAGGTACTGCTCGACGGTCAGCTCGTCGTACAGACCGAAGAGCTCGGGCATGTAGCCGATCGCCCGGCGGACCGCGTCCACCTCGCTCACCACGTCGTGGCCGCCGATCCGCGCCCAGCCAGCGTCCGGGCGCAGCAGCGAGGAGAGGATGCGAATGGTGGTGGTCTTGCCGGCGCCGTTGGGGCCGATCAGGCCCAGGACGTCGCCCGGGCCAGCGGCGAGGTCGACCCCGGCCAGCGCCAGGCGTCGGCCGTAGCGCTTCGCCAGCCCGCAGGCCTCGATCACGGCGCCCCCAGCGGCACGGCGGTGACCCGCAGCGCGCGCAGCGGCAGCGGCTGCTGCTCGCCGTCCGCCCCCGCGGCCACCTCGGCCGCCGGGCCCGGCGAGGGGGTGAGCAGGAGGAGCCAGTCGTCGGCGACGCGCGCGCGCTCGTGAGGCGCCTGGCGGTCGCCCGCCTCGGCCAGCGCCTGCCCCATGGCCGCCAGGAGCTCGTCGCCGCCCTCGCCGGCGAAGGGGTCGCGCTCGAGGCGCGGGCGGCCCTCACCCGTGAAGGCGCGCTCGGCGCCGGCCACGCTCCAGCGGGCCTCCGCCGCCTCGGACCCGCTCGCCGCCCGGGAGAGGGGGCCCCAGCGCACCTCCCCGTCGGCCAGCCGGAGCCCGATCGCGGCCAGGGGGGGCTCCTCGCAGCGCAGCCGCCACTGCCCCTCGCCCTCGGCCCTCAGGGAGTAGGCCAGCGGCTCGCCGGGTCCCTCCAGCCCGACCCGCGTCACGTCGCCGGCGGACAGCCGCAGCGGCCCGAACCGCAGGCGCGCGCCCTCTCCGAACCGCAGGGCCGGGGGCCGCTCGCGAAAGTGGAGCGCCTCGAGCAGGCTCCGCCCCCGCAGCACCGGTGACCAGTGACGGGGCAGCTCCACCTCCAGCCGCCCGCTCTCCTGCACCACCAGGCCGAGCTCGGCCCGCACCGCGGGCGGGCTGAGCCCCCGCTGCACCGCCAGCTCCAGGCTGCGGACCTCCCCGGGCCCGCCGCGCGACAGGGCCGCCAGGGCGAACACCACCAGCGCCAGAGCGCTCGACACCAGGGGGGGGAGCAATAGGCCGCTCCAGGGCCCGCGCCGGCGCCCCCACCGGACCGCCAGGGGGCCCAGGATCAGCACGTGGACGAGCAGCGCCGCCGCCACCAGGCCGAACCCCAGCACCGACAGCGGCGCGCGCGCCTCGAGCGCCGCGCGGGCCACCCCTTCCAGGCCGGCTGCCATGCGGCTCAGCTCGGGCTGCCTGACCGGCGCCCGCCGGCCGACCACCTGCCCGAGGATCCGCGGCAGGTGAGGCGCCGCGCGAGCCGGCAGCGCGTCCGGGTCGACGGTCACCAGGAGCACCGCGCCGTCGCCCAGCGGTCGCTCGGCGACCAGCCCGTGGTCGCCGGCCTCGTACAGCCAGCGGGCGCCCGGCACCAGCTCGCCGCGCAGCGCCGGCAGGGTGACGTCGACCTCCGCCTCCCCCAGCAGCGGCGAGAGGGTCCGGCGCTGGATCGGCACCGGCCGCGGGTCGCGTAACGGCAGCAGACCCTGCAGCTCGTCCGGCGGGGCCGGCGCCCCCGCGGCGGCCACCAGCACCAGCCGACCGCCCTGGCGGACGTAGTGCTCCAGGCGATCCAGCGCCGCGCGGTCGCGCAGCAGCTCGCCCACGTCGGCGTCGCGCGGGTCGAGGGGGACGACGACCGCCGTCAGGCTCGCCAGGACCCGCTCGCTGCAGGCCGCGAGCGCCCCGGCCCCGACGCGCGACACTCGCGGGCGGTCGGCGTCGCGCAGCGCCAGCAGCGCCTGGACGACCGCCGGCTCGACGACGGCGACCCAGCGCACGTCGGGGTCGAGGACCTCCCACGAGGTGGGCTCTACCTGAGCGAGGAGGGCGCCGCGTTCGTCCTCGACCCGGACCTCGTACGGGTGCCCGGGCAGGACGGGGACCTCGAGGCGGACCGTGTGCGCCTGCCCCGGGGCCAGGCTGAAGGAGGTCGAGCAGCGCCCCAGCCGCGCCCCGGTGAAGGTGACCGCCACCTCCCCCGCCCGGCGTTCGTCGGGGCCGGCCTGGAGGTCCACCTCCAGCGGGGCCCAGGAGCCGCCCACCAAGTGGTCGAGCCCCAGCCTGGCCTCGACCTCGAGGGCCTGAGCCGGCGCAGCCCCGCTGAGGGCGCACGCCAGCGCCAGGGCCGGCAAGGCGAGCGAGCGGACCGGCAGCGCGCTGCGGCGAGGCTCGGTCAGGGGAGGAGCTTGAAGGCCTTCCAGCCGCTGCCCTCGACCTCGAGCAGCACGTCCATGGGGATCGTCCGCTCCTCGCCGTCGAGGCGATACACGATCTTGCCCCCACGCACCTGCCGCGGGCTCCCCTCCTTGGCCGTGATCTCCGCCTCGACGCGAACGAACACGCCGCGGTGTGCCTCGCTGTGGGCGCGGCGCAGCTTGATCCAGGCCAGGTTGCGGAACCGCTTGGCGTAGGTCCAGTACTGCTCGGCCTTGTCGCCCGCCAGGACCTTGGTGTCGGGCTCCTGCACCGAGCAGGCCATGAAGACGTCGCCGATCCCCCAGCGGATCGCCTCGAACAGGAGACGACCCAGACCCTCGGGGGTCTTGCGCAGGTTGGTGACCTCCTCGGCCGTGTAGGTCGGCTTGACCTGGGGCGCGACCTCCTCGACCGCGGCGGCGGTCTCACCCTCGGTCGGCTCGCCCTCGGCCACCTCGGGCTCCTCGCTCATGGGCTCGCCCTCGGCCACCTCGGGCTCGGCTGCCGCTGCCGCAGCAGCCTCCTCCGCGCGGCGGCGCTCCTCCTCCTCGCGAGCCAGGCGCTCGGCCTCCTCGCGGGCCAGGCGCTCCTCCTCCT
>JAWLGW010000554.1:0-5176 GCA_041690735.1 Planctomycetota bacterium | reverse complement strand
GCGGGGGGGCGAAGCCCCCCCGCAAACCACGCAGGAGCGGAAAGCGGCCGGCGATCTCGTTATCCTGTGAGGCGGATCCTCCCGGCTGCGGGGGCCGGCGGGGGGTCTTGCAGGAGCCCGCATGTCAGCCGATTCCGGCGCCGACCGCCACGACTCGGCCGAGACCCAGCTGGAGGCGCCGCCGCCGCCGACCGAGATCGTGCCGGGGCGGCCGCTGCCGCCGCGCGGTAGCTTCGGGCGGATCCTGCTGGAGCAGAAGCTCCTCACCGAGGCGCAGCTCGAGCAGGCGGTGGAGCTGCAGCGCGAGCGGCAGCGGCGCGGCGACTTCGCCCGGCTGGGTCACGTCCTGGTCGAGCTCGGCTTCCTGACGCCCACGCAGGTGGCGCACGTCCTCGAGGCCCAGAAGATCGTCATCTTGACCTGCGAGGCCTGCTCCTCGCAGTTCAACATCCAGGGGTACAGCCCCCGCTTCAGCTACCAGTGCCCCAAGTGCCGGGCCGCCCTGCTCCCCGCCGACGAGCTGACCAACGTCGCGGTGCAGGACCAGCTGACCGTCGAGGCGGACCCCAGCGACACGGTCAAGCTCACCCGCGACGAGAGCAACACCGCCAAGATCCGCCTGCTCAAGCGCCTGGGGAAGTACGAGATCCTGGGCGAGATCGCCCGCGGCGGCATGGGGATCATCTACAAGGCCCGCCAGCTCGACCTCGACCGGATCGTGGCGCTCAAGACCCTCCGCCAGGAGGAGCTCGACAAGGACGACGCCGGCAACCGGTTCCTGTACGAGGCGCAGGCGGTGGCGAGCCTCCGCCACCCGAACATCGTGGCGGTGCACGAGGTCGGGGCGCACCAGGGGATCGAGTACTTCTCCATGGAGTTCGTGGAGGGGCTCCCCCTCGACCGGCAGCTCATGCGGGAGGCGATCCCCCCCGAGCGCGCCGTGGAGATCGTGCTGCCGATCGCCGAGGCCCTCGACTACGCCCACGCCAAGGGCGTGGTCCACCGCGACCTCAAGCCGGCCAACATCATCTACGACCCGGAGGCGGAGAAGCCGTTCCTGATCGACTTCGGGATCGCCAAGAAGATGGAGGGCCCCCGCCAGCAGTACGACGAGGAGGACGACCTGCTGGGGAGCATCCCCTACATGGCGCCCGAGTACGTGGAGGGGGCCGCCTACGACGAGCTGTGCGACCTGTACTCGCTGGGGGTGGTGCTGTACGAGGTGGTCGCCGGCGCCAACGCCCTCCCCTTCTACGACGAGGACACCCGCCGGTTCCTGGAGAGCATCGTGATCGGCGAGTTCAAGCCGATCACCGACTGGGTCCCCGACCTCGACCCGGGCCTGGTCCAGATCATAGGCCGCATGATCGCCAAGCGGCCGCAGCGCTACCCCAGCATGAAGGAGGTGGTGCGCGACCTGCGGCGGTGGCTCATGCAGCAGGAGAACCCTGCCGCGCCGCCGGCGGCGATCGCGCCGCCGCCGCCGCATCCGCCCCCGCTCCCGGCTCCCGCCGAGCGCAGCCGCGTCGATCCGCCGCAGGTGGTGGTCACCACCCCGCGCTCCTCCCCCTGGAGCGTGGTGTTCGGCACCCTGTTCGCCGTCGCGCTGCTGGGGATCGTGTGGCAGGCGACCGAGGTGAGCCGCCTGCAGGAGGCGCTCGCCCGGCAGAAGTCCGACCTCGAGCTGCGCCGCCAGACCGAGCTGTGCCGCGAGGGGCTCGCCCACGCCCGCCGCTTGCTGGAGGCGGGGGACACCGAGGGCGCGGCCGAGACCTGCACCCGCCTGATCGAGCGCTTCGGGGAGGTCGAGGAGCTGCCGGCCCTGGTCGAGGTGCTGCGCCTGCGGGCGGAGCTGCGCCAGGCCCTGGGCGACGACGCGGCCGCCGCGGCGGACCTGGAGGAGGCGACACGACGGTCGAGGTAGGTCGGAGCATCCGCCGACCGAGGACATGAACACACGAGAACGAGGAATGCATTTGATTTCTCATTGATTACTCATTCTCGGTTCATATTCATATTCTCTGTTGTTCTCCGTCTCTTCTGTTCTTTCCTCTCCTCACCTCACGAACCCGCGCACCGTCCCCAGCACCTCGTCCAGCGGCCCGGCCTCGATCCGCACGGGGGGCAGGCTGTCGAAGAACAGCCGCCCGTACCAGCGGGTGAGCAGCCGGCGGTCGAGCACCACCACCGCTCCGCGGTCGTGCTGGGTCCGGACGAGGCGGCCGAAGCCCTGGGTCAGGCGCAGGATCGCCTGGGGGAGCTGCAGCTCCCGGAAGGCGTTTCCTCCGGCGCGCGCCACCGCCTCGGCGCGCGCCTCCTGCAGGGGGTCGGTGGGGACGTGGAAGGGGAGGCGGGCGATCACCACCAGCACCAGCGCCTCGCCGGGCACGTCCACCCCCTCCCAGAACGAGGCGGTGCCGAACAGCACCGCGCCGGAGGCGGTCCGGAACCGCTCCAGCAGCTCGTCCCGGCTCAGGTCGCCCTGACGGAGCGTCAGCAGCCCCGCGTCCTCCAGCGCCGGCGCCAGGCGGCGGTGGGCGCGGTTCAGCGCCCCGTGGGAGGTGAACAGCAGGAAGGCCCGCCCGCCCGACAGGCGGAGCAGCGCCTCCATGGCCTCCCAGCTGGCGGGCTCCGCGCCCGTCTCGTCGGGCGCCGGCAGGTCGCTCGGCACCCCCAGCACCGCCTGACGGCCGTAGTCGAACGGCGAGGGCACCCGGTCGCGCAGCAGCCGCGCCGGGGCGAGGCCGCGCAGGCCCAGGCGCCCCTCCAGGTAGTCGAACCGCTCCTGCACGGTGAGGGTGGCCGAGGAGAGCACCACCGTCTTGGCGCGGTCGAACAGGACCGCGCGCAGGAGCGGCCCCACCTCGAGGGGGGCCGAGCGCAGGGTGAGGCGGTCGCGGCCGCGGCGGTCCCGCCACAGCTCCGCCCACCGCACCGAGCCGGTGGGCGCGTCGCCCTCGCCCTCGGCGAACGTGGCCAGCTGCTTGAGCGAGGCCGCGCCTCGCGTCAGGCGACGGCTCACGGCCCGCACCTGCAGCAGCAGGGAGCGGAGCTGCTCGGTCGACCGCCGGTCGTCCTCGCTCGAGCTCCCGCCCAGCCCGGCCGCGGCGGTCGCCTCCTCGCAGAACTTGCTCAGCCGCGCCGCCAGCACCCCCAGGCCGCGGCTGGCCTCCGCCAGCGAGGCCAGGGCGTCGGCGTGCTGCGGGCCGAGCCGCAGCTTCACCTCCCGCGCCCCCCGCAGCTCGCCCGACAGCCCCAGGCGCAGGCGGGCGGTCGCCTCGTCGAAGGCGGCCTCCAGGCTGGAGGCTGCCTGGTCGCGCAGCCCCGCCAGCTCCTCCTCCGCCACCCGGGCCAGCCGGTCGAGGTCGCGCTCGCTCCGCAGCAGGGCGTTGACCAGGCTGGGCAGCAGCCCGCGTCGCGCGCCCCGCTTGGGGCGCAGCCGCCCCAGCGGATACAGCAGCCCCCGCTCGGTCGCCTGAGCGCCGAAGTGCTCGCCGGCGATCGCCTCGGCGTGATGCGCCTCGTCGAGCACCACCCGGGCGTACGGCGGCAGCACCGCGGCCTGATCGAAGCCGACGTCACGCTTGATCGCCAGGTCGGAGAACAGCAGGTGGTGGTTGACCACCAGGAGCTGCGCCCGGGCGGCCGCCCGGCGGGCGGCGTAATAGTGGCAGCGCCCGTAGCTGGGGCAGCTCGCGCCCAGGCAGTTGTCCGCCTGCGACGACACGTGCTCCCAGGCCCCCGGCGAGGGGGGAGAGCTCAGCTCCGCCACGTCCCCCTGGCTCGAGCCCTCGGCCCACCGGGCCAGCTCGATCACCTCCGCCCGCTCGTCCTCCGAGGCGAAGGCCAGCGGGTCCTGCGCCGCCGCCTCGGCGGCCCGCCGCCGGGAGACGTAGTTCCCCCGCCCCTTGACCACCACCACCTGCAGGTCGCGGGCCCGCTCGCCCAGCGCCGCCCGCAGGTGCGGCACGTCCTTGTGCGCCAGCTGCCCCTGCAGGTTGAGGGTGGCGGTGGAGACGACCACCTTCTCCTCCAGCGCCAGGGCGTGGAGCGCCGACGGCACCAGATAAGCGAAGGTCTTGCCCGTGCCCGTGCCCGCCTCCAGGAGCGCGATCCGCTCCCCGGCCAGCGCCTCGGCCACCCGCACCGCCATGCGCCGCTGCCCCTCGCGCGGCTCGTACGCCTCGCCCAGGGCCGCCGCGATCGGCCCCTCCGGGCCGAGGAAGTCCTCGACCTCCTCCACCTCCACCGTCCGCACGGGGCGGCGGGGGCGCGGGGGGACGATTACGTAGGCCCGGGTCACCGCGTCGTCGACGATCAGCGAGCCGATCCCCTCCTCGGCCAGGCGCACCGAGACGCTCAGGTCGGCGTCGCTCGGCAGCAGGACGCCGCTGGGGTGGTTGTGGATCAGGACGTCCCACCCCGCCCCTCGCTCGACCAGGGCGGGGGCCGCGGACTGGTGGCCGCGCGCCGCCACCTCGACCTCGACCACGCGCGCAGCGGCGTCGACCCGGCCGAAGAACACCACCTCCCCCCCGCCCGCGGCCGCGATCTCGTCCCGCAGCGTCGCCTGGACGGCGTCGCTCAGGACGGAGTCGGCGGGATGGCCCTCGCCCGGACGCGCGGGGGGGGCCGCCTCGACGGCGGGGGAGGGCTCCGCGGCAGCAGGAAGGGCTCGGCTCACGGGCGCTACGGTAGCACCCGGGTCCGATGACGCCGGGCGCTACTCGCCGGGGGAGGGCCCCTCCTCCGCGGCCACGGTCAGCTCGCGGGTGGCCTCGGCGCTGCTCCCCGCCACCCGGTCGCGCGCCAGGAGCCGCGCCCGATAGGTGCCCGCGGGGAACCCCGCCGGCAGGTCGACGAACAGCCGCACCACCGGCACCAGCGGCGCGCGGGGAGGGACGGCCTGGTGGCTCACCACGCCGTTCCGGCGCAGCAGCTCGTTGCCGGCGCCGTCCTCGAGCACCAGGTCGACCTCGACCCAGGTGCGGCCGTCGTCGCGGGGCGTCAGCCCGCGCGGCGAGAAGCTCAGCCACACCCGCTGGCCGGCCGGGACGGGGGCGCCGGGGGCGAGCGGCTCGCCGCCCTTGGTGCGCGAGGCGGTCACCCGGGCCAGCTGGAGCTCTCCGGGCGCGGGCGCAGGCTCGGGGGCCGCGCTCGCCGGGGCGCGGCGCCC
>JAWLGW010000553.1:0-5180 GCA_041690735.1 Planctomycetota bacterium | reverse complement strand
GGCAGGTGCAGGCGACGCGCCTCGAGGCGCTGCTGGCGGGCCTCGAGCAGGGGCGCCACGCCGCGCCCTGGCGGATCGGCGGGGAGCAGGTGGAGGCCTCGCTCGACCTGGCCGCCCTGGGCGCCGCTCGGCCCAGCTGGGACGAGGTGCTGCTGACCGCCGACGTGCGGGGGCCCGAGGCCCAGCGCGTGAGCGACGACGACCCGCGCCGCCGCCGGGGGATCGCGGGGGCCCGGCTGCGGTGGGACGCCGGAGCGGGGCGGGCGCAGCTGAGCGGCGCCCCGGCGGAGGTGCGGGTGGGCGAGGTGGACTTCGCCGCCCGCCGCGCCGATTACGCTCCCGCCAGCGGGCGGCTGATCCTCGAGGACGGGGTGCGGGCCCGGCTGGAGCGCCCGACCGTCTCGCGCCGCGCTGGCGAGCCGCCCCCGCCGGTCGAGGTGTACGCGCTGCAGGGGGCGCGCGCGGAGGCGACGGTCGCCGCCGACCCCGAGGTGTGGGAGCGCGATCGACGCCGGCGCCGGGACGCGCGGCGGGCGGGCCGCGAGGGGTGGCACCTGGCGTTCGAGCCCCTGCCCGAGGCGGTCACGACCCTCACGGTCGAGGGGAGCGGCGCTCGGCGGGTGGAGCTGTCGGGGCCCGAGGGCCTCCGGGTGCGGGGAGACCGCCTGGACTACGCGCGCGAGCCCGGGTGGGCCACGCTGAAGGCGGCGGCAGGCGGCCCGCCGATCGAGCTGGAGCACGAGCGCGCGCGCGGCTCCGCCCGCTCGCTCCGCCTGGAGCGCGCGCCCGACGGCGCCCCGGCTGGGGGCGCGCTGCAGGTCCTCCTGGCGGGAGATGTGTCGTTCCTGGCCGAGGACGAGCGCGGGCGGGTGGAGGGGTTGGCGGACCAGGCGGTGGTGGAGCTGCTCCCTCCGGCCGAGCCGCCGGTCCCCGAAGGCCCCGGGGAGGCCGGTGAGCGCCGTCGCCCGCGGCTGGGAGCCTTCGCGCTGACGGGCGAGGAGCCGGTCGAGCTGCGGCTGCGGCGGGCGCCCTCGCGCGCGGGCGGGGCGGCGCCGCTGCAGGCGGCGGTGCAGGCCGGCGCCGTCCGCGGGCGGGGCGAGGGGGACGACCTCGCCTTCGAGCTGACGGACGGCTGGAGCGCGACGCTGCTGCGCGAGGCGGGGGCGCCCAGCCGGGCCAGCGCCCCCTGGGCCCGCGGGCGCCTCGACGGCGCGGCCCTCGAGGCCGGTCCCCGGCCGGGGGAGCCGCCCGAGGGCCTGACCCGGCGCGGCCTCGCGCAGTTCGCGGCGGGGGGCGGGTTCGCGCGGGCGGGGGAGGGGCTGAGCGCCCGGGGGACTCGGATCGTCCTGGACGGGGCGTCGGGCACCTACACCCTGGAGGGGTCCCCCGCCCGGATCCGCCGCCAGGGCCTCGAATCGCGCGGCCCTCGCCTGGAGCTGCGCCTGAGCGAGTAGTCCAGAGGGCCCCGTCGGCGCGCCCTCTCCTTTGCCGAGGCGTCCGCCATCAGTATGATGCGCCCAGGAGTATCCTCATGCACCTCGCGCTCGCGCTTCCGCTCGCCTTCGGCTTCGGTCACTGGGAGCTGATGGTCATCCTGATCATCGCCCTGCTGATCTTCGGGTCGCGCCTCCCCAAGGTCATGCGCTCGCTGGGGCAGAGCGTCACCGAGTTCAAGCGGGGCATGAACGAGATCACCGCCGAGGAGCCGCCGCCGCCGCAGGCGAAGGGCGACGCCAAGAGCGAGCCCACCAGCGAGCCCAAGGACGGGGCCGCCGTCTAAGCGTCACCTGCAGGTCGAGGAGTCCGGGCGCGGCCAGCCGGCCGCGCCCGCGTCACGTACGGGCTACTCGCGGGACCCGCCCAGCTTCTCGGGCTCGTGCTCGTAGAACAGCTGCGCGGCCCGGCGGCTGAGCACCACGCACAGGCCCGCGAAGGCCGTGTCGCGGTCGAGGAACGACTCGCCGTACTGGCCCAGGTAGGTGTCGGGGTAGATCCCCTCCACCCGGCCCTGCGCCACGAAGGAGCCGCCGTAGTAGGTCTCGCCCGGCTCGACCAGGTCGACGTCCCGATAGGCCTTGCGGATCCGCTCCTGGCGCTCGCTCCGCTTGCTGGCCTTCGCGCGGTCCTCGGCGGACTTGGCCACCTTGAACAGCCGGACGTCGGCGCGGCCCGAGGCCTGGTGCAGGGCCACCGCCCGGGGGTCCTGCAGCTCGAAGTGGAGGATGTCCCCCATGATCACGTAGTCGGCGCCGGTGAGCTCGGCGAGCTGGGCCGGGGTGAGGGTGGTGACGTCGAGGCCGGGGGCGCCGGACTCGGGGTTCACCGGGGCGTGCATGAGGAGCATGACGTCGTCGTAGGGCACCACCCGGAAGTCCGCGTTGGCGGCCAGCTGCTCGGTGGTCAGCTGGGCCAGCCGGTGCCCCTTGTCCGACTGCCAGGGCGAGTCGAAGTCGGCGTCGGCGAAGGGGTGGACGACCACGAAGGCGTCGTCGTCGATCTCGTAGATCGGCTCGATGTCGTCCGAGAACAGGCTGCAGCCGGCGGTCGGGAGCAGGGCCAGGGCCAGGAGCAGGGGGCGGAGGTGCTTCATGGCCGGGATTCTAGCCCTGCCTCGGTCATGGCGGGGTAATTGCCCCCTGGGTGCAGACGAGCTTGAATGACGACCTTCGTGCCCGTGCCCGTGCCCGTGCCCGAAGGCTTTGCGGGCACGGGCACGGGCACGGGCACGGGCACGTAAGAAGCGCGCCTGCCCCCACAGCCATGCGTGCTCGTCATTGGGCTCAGCTGCGTCCAAATGGCAGGCCGTCCGCCTCAGGCGGCGCGGAGCAGCCGGATCGCCCGCCCCAGCCACCGCTCGACCCGGCGCTGCCGTTCCTCCGGCACGGAGGGGGCGCCGGGGGCCCAGGGCTCGCGCCAGCCGAAGGCCCGGTCGATCCGCAGGATCGGCTTGGGCTCGGGCGCGGCGGGCTCGGCGGTCGCCGCGGCGGCCACCGCGGGCGCGGCGGCCGCCGCGGCGGCCACGGCGGGCTCGGCGGCCGGGGCGGGCGCCGCCTTCTTCGTGCGCCGGGTGCGCTTCTTCTGGGGCGCCGCGGGCGCTTTGGTCTGCGTGGTCTTGCGCCGCCGGGCCCTGGGCTTGGCGGCGGGGGTCGCCGGCGCGGCGGGGGCCGCCTCGCCGGCGGCCGGCTGCTCCCGCTCGGGGACCAGGTGCTCGAGGGCGGTCCGGGTCGGGCGCCGGGCGAAGGCGCCCGACAGCTTGTTCGGATCAAGCCGCTTGGGCATGGGGGGCTCCTCGGGCCGCCAGGGCCTCGATCTCGGTGGTGAGCTGGGCGTAGGCCCGCGCCGAGCGCGAGCGGGGGGCGTACAGGCAGATCGGCTGCCCCCGCGCCTGCGACTCGCGCATGCGGGTGTCGACCCCGATCGCCACCTCGCTGACCTCGCCGGGGAAGCTCCGCTCCAGCTCCGCCAGCACCGCGCGGCAGATGTTGTTGCGCCGGTCGACCAGGGTCGGGACGACGCGGACCTGCAGGTCGGGCTTGCGGCGCTCGCGCACCAGCTCGACCACCTCCAGCAGCTTGACCACGCCCCGGGCGGAGAAGAACTCGCACTGGACCGGCACCAGCACCAGGTCGGCCGCCCCCACGGCGTTGATCGTGAGGGGCCCCAGGGAGGGCGGGCAGTCGAGCACCGCCACCTCGAAGGCGTCCTGGGCGGCGCGCAGCTTGTGCTTGAGGACCTCGTCGAAGCCGACCTGCCCCAGCAGCTCGCCCTCGGCGCGGGCCAGGCGCGGCCCCGCCGGGACCACCCGCAGGGTGGCGAGGGCCGGCGGGGCGACGGGGTACGAGGCCTGCTCCAGGCCGATCCGCGTGGTCAGGGCCTCGTAGGCGGTGGGGCCCTCGTCGGGGACCTCCACCCGCAGCCCCAGGCTCAGGTTCTCCTGAGGGTCGAGGTCGATCACGACCACTCGACGGCCGCGCTTCGCCAGCTCGGCCGCGACCGACAGGGCCGTGCTGGTCTTGCCGACCCCGCCCTTCTGGTTGCTGACTGCGATGACCTGCATGGCGCCCTCCCTCCTCCCCTATCGGGCGAGGGGGGGGAGACCTTGAGGCGCGCTGCGTCACCCCAGGCGGATGATGATCGCCGCCGTCCAGCCGATGAAGTCCATGTCGATGTCGAACTGCTCGTCCGGATCGTCGCTGGCCGACTCGAGGTGCCACTGCAGGGAGCGCGCCCCGACCTGCAGGCCGAGGTACGGGATCGGGTAGAAGGTCGCAGCCGCCTCCACCCGCAGGGAGGAGCCCTCGATGTCGAAGTAGTTGATGATCGAGCCGGCGAGCTTGAGGGAGACGTCGAAGTAGTCCCGGTAGCCCACCGCGAGGTGGACGCCCACCTCGGGGTGCGGGAACACCTGGTAGCCCTCGTACTCGAGGGGGCTGGCGATGTCCGAGGTGTCGCCGCTCACCGCCCCCAGGCTGTCCTTGACCTCCCAGTCGATGCCGATGGCCCGGATGCTGACCAGGGGGGAGACCCGGAAGTAGCGGTTGTTGAACACGTTGATCGCGAGGTCGGTCCCCACGAACCACTGCCGGAAGCGCGACTCGACGTCGTCGCTGGCCGTGAAGGTGACGCCGCCGAAGTTGAAGTCCCGGGTGACCGTGGTCGAGCCGGTGTATTCGAAGGGCGCGATCCACCACACCGACAGGTCGATCAGGCTGGTGTGGAAGAAGGCCTCCAGCTCGAGGACCGCCTCACCGTCGAAGTCGACCAGGTAGTCGGACTTGGGGTTCTCGGTCAGGCCCAGCTCGCGCTCCACGTCGATCGTGTTGCCGAGCAGTCCCGACAGGCCGCCGAGGGCGTTGCCGCTGATCTGCGCGTCCATGTTGAACGAGGGGCGGTACCAGGCGCCCACCCGGACGCCGAACCAGCTGGTGTCGAAGTCGTCGTCGTCGTCGTCGTCGACTTCGTCCTCCCAGCCTTCGCCCGAAGCCTCCTCGTCGGCGGCCACGAGGCCAGGGGACGCCACCGGCAGGGCCAGGGCGAGGGCGAGGGGCCAGACGCTGCGAGCGCGACCGAGCACGGGTCACCTCCTCGGCTGGCAGTGTACCCCAGCCGGCAAGGCGGTCCGACCGCTACCGGTACAGCGACGGGAGGGTGCCCTGCCAGGCCTCCTTGAGGGCGGCCAG
>JAWLGW010000552.1:0-5186 GCA_041690735.1 Planctomycetota bacterium | reverse complement strand
CACGGCCCGCGCTGCGCCTCGTTGGACCGCGGTCTCTGAGGAGATCCGCGCGCGCCGTCCCTCCGCCCCACCCCGCGCGGGGCCACGACCCACCCCCACCCGGCGTCTTGGGTGGGGACGGTACGATGGGCCGAGGCGAGCAGTCGGCAGGCCACCGGATCGCGCCGCCACAACTCCCCTGGTCTGCGGCTCGATCCCTCGCGCGAGGTGCGGCTGGCGCGCCCCGGATTCGGATTCCCGCAAGCCGGCGCTCGCGCCCGCAGTCAGCGCAGCTCGACGCACCAGGGCGCGTAGGCCAGGGCGCTCTCGCGCGACAGCCGCAGGGCGTCGTCGAGGGCCGCCAGCGAGCCGGCGGTCGCCGTCGCCAGCCCTGGCGCCGCCGCGTCGGAGCCGATCAGGCGCGCCAGCGTCCGCGGCCCCGGCGTGACCGCCTCGGTGCGGAACGGCCGCCGCACCTCCGCCAGCTCGGCGGCCCTCGCGATCGCGGTCTGCAGGTCGCCCAGCCGGTCCACCAGCCCCAGGCCCTGCGCCCGCCGCCCGGTCCACACCCGCCCCTGCGCCACCGCGTCCACCGCCTCCACGCTCATGCGCCGCCCCTGGGCCACCCGCTCCAGGAAGGTCCGGTAGAAGCGCATCATCTCCCGGTGCAGCGCCGCCAGCTCGTCGGGGTCGGCGGGCTGGTCGGGGTCGTACATGCCGGCCCGGGCCCCGCAGGCCTCGGCCTCGACCCGCACGCCCCACCGGTGCAGGGCGGGCGCCAGGTGGAACTTGCCCGACACGATCCCGATCGAGCCGGTGAGGGTCCCGGCGTGGGCCCAGATCTCGCGGGACGCCACCGCCACGTAGTACCCCCCCGAGGCGGCGACGGTGCCCATGCTGGCGACCAGCGGCTTCTTCTGATCGAGGCGCCGGGCCGCCCGCCAGATCGTGTCGGACGCGGTGGCGCTGCCGCCGGGGCTGTCGATCCGCAGCACCACCGCCTTCACCGTGCGCTCGCGTCGGGCGGCGTCGAGGGCCTCCACCGTGGGCTCGGCCAGGACCCCCCGGCCGCTCTCCCCGGCGGCGATCGCGCCCGCCAGGTGGATCACGCGCACGGTCGGCAGGTCGCGCAGGACCGCCGCCCGCTTGCGGCGCCGGCGGCGAGCGGCGAGGTACAGCTGGGGACCGCAGGTGCGCAGCCCGGCGTCCTCGTCCTCGTCTTCTCCGTCGCGCTCGCGCTCGTGGTCGTGGTCGTGCTCGCCCTCGCCCTCGCCCTCCTGCGCGGCCGCGACGGTCGTTCCCTTCTCGGCGCCGTCCCCCTGCTCCTCGCCCTCCAGCAGCGCCGCCGCCCGCGCCGCGAGCTGGTCCCGATACACCGCGCCGTCGAGCAGCCCGCGCTCCACCGCCGCCCCGCAGTCGAGGGGCGCGTCGTCGAGGGCCGCGATCACCTGCTCGCGCGGCAGCCGGCGCCCCACGATCAGCGGCGTGATCACCTGCTCGTACAGGTCGGTGGACAGGTCCTTGGCCATTTCGCGGTGCGCGTCGCTCATGCCCCGGGCGATGAACATGTCCGCCATGGTCTTGTAGTCGCCGTGGCGCTGGATCTGCGGGACCACCCCCAGCAGCTCCAGCAGGTCGTGCAAGAACACCGCCCGCACCCGCACGCCGGTGAACTCGACCTGCCCCTCGGGCACGCCGTAGGCCCGGTCGGCGGCGGCCGCCACCACCAGCGCCGGGCCGGTGAGGGGGTCGGCCCACACCACCACCTTCTTCCCCGCCGCCTTGAGGCGGTCGATCGCCGCCAGCAAGGCCTCGCCCTGCACCAGCGACAGCCCCGTGCGCTCGAGGCGCAGCAGCACCGCGCCGAGGCGGGGGTCTGCCGCCGCCTCGTCGCACACCTCGAGCACCTCGAGCAGCGAGAGGGTGGCCTCGCGGGCCCTGGCCAGCATGCGCCACAGCGGCTGGGCCCGGGGCAGGTCATGCACCTCGCCCCGCAGGCGCACCACCAGGAGGTCGCGGCGGGCGAACGGCAGCAGCGCCGCCCGCAGCAGCGACAGCGGCAAGAACAGGACCAGGAAGGTGAGGCGGACGGCCCGCCGGAGCAGCCAGCCGATCACGTCAGGCCACGGAGCCCTTGCCGACCACGTTGACGTCGTCGATCCGCAGCCAGGGGAGGAAGGTGGAGCTGCCCACCCGCTCGACCTCTCGCGACAGGGCCCCCAGTTGGGGTCCCAGGAGGTCGTACACGTTGCCGGCGATCGACACGTCCTTGACCCGGCCCTTGACCTCGCCCTGCTCGATCAAGAAGGCGACGTCGACCGGGTTGCTGAAGGTGCCCGGCAGGGTGTTGCCCTGGCCCATGCCGATCACCGAGCGGACCAGCAGGCCGTACTCGATCCCCCGGATCAGCTCCTCGGCCGAGCGCTCGCCGCCGCGCACCACCAGGTTGGAGAACCCGGGGCTGGGCTTGCTGGTGGCGCCGCCCCGCTCGCCGTTGCCCGTTGGCCCCTGCCCGGTCTCGGCCGCGGTCTCGAGGTCGTGCACGAACCCGCGCAGCACCCCGTCCTCGACCAGGGCCCGGGTCTGGCGGGGCACCCCCTCGTCGTCGAAGGGGGCGCTGCCGAGGGCGCCCGGGCGCAGGCCGTCGTCGGTGACCTGGATCGCCTCGCTCAGGATCCGCTCGCCCACTCGCTCGCGCAGGGGGGAGGTGCCCAGCATGACCGTCTTGCCCGACACCGCCTGCGACAGGGGGGACCACACCACCACGCTGCCGGTGGGGGTGAACAGCACCGGCAGCTTGCCGGGGCGGACGTCGACCGTCTCCTCGGCCCAGGTCAGCCGCTGGATCAGGCGGTCCGCCAGGCCGTCGGTGTCCACGGCCGCGAGGGTGGGGGCCGCCCCCGACACGTAGTCGAGCAGCACGTCCTCGTCGCGGGTGCGGTTCGCCTCCAGCCCCACGCTCACCACGGTGTAGCGCTCGGACGTGGCGACGCCCTTGCTGTTGCGGAGCGCGGTGCGGCCGATCGCGCGGCGCACCGTCAGCTCGTACACGACCTCGGGGTGGCGCGCCTCGAGGCGGGCCAGCATGCGCTGCCCCACCGCCACGAGGTCCCCCACCGCCAGGGCCGCGGTCGCCTCGTCGTAGGTGGCGAGGGCGGCGGACTCGACCGGGGCGGGGCGCGCTTCGGGCAGGGCGTAGCCCACCGCGTCGCCCACCTCGAGGGAGCCCTCCAGGTTCTGAATCAGGCGCTCCAGCCCCTCGGGCGAGGTGTCGCGCGAGCCGACGAAGCCCAGCTTCCCGCCCCGGATCAGGCGCAGCCCCACGCCCGAGGTCTCGCGGGCGGTGGCGCCCTTGACCTCGCCGGCGGTGACCCGCACCTCGAGGGAGTCGCTGCTGGCGCGGAACACCTCCGCCTGGGCGCCCCCGGCGCCGAGGCGCTCCACCAGCGCGGCGTCGTCGATCATGGTCCGCGTCACCTCAGCGCCCCCCGATCACGACGTCTTGAATGCGAACGTGCGGGCTCCCCATGCCGACCGGCATGGACTGCCCGTCCTTGCCGCAGCGGCCGGCGTTGTACCAGGAGAAGTCGTCCCCGACCGCGACCACGTTCTGGAGGGTCTCGAACAGGTTCCCGGCCAGGATCACGTCCCGCACCGGCTCGGCCACCTTGCCGTCGCGGATCATGTAGGCGTAGGCGCTGGAGAAGGAGAAGGTGCCCAGGCAGGTCTGGCCGCCGCGCGACTGCAGCGCGTACACCCCCAGGTCGATGTCCGAGATCATGTCCTCGAAGGAGGTCTGCCCCGG
Source organism: Planctomycetota bacterium (assembly GCA_041690735.1). Taxonomy (GTDB): domain Bacteria; phylum Planctomycetota; class J058; order J058; family J058; genus JAWLGW01. The sequence continues at coordinate 1,402 of JAWLGW010000552.1, read as the reverse complement.
CTCTATGAACGTGTTGCGCATGCGCACCAGGGGCGGGTGGTTGTAGTCCTGCGCCCGGGCGTTGCCGGTCGGCTCCTCGCCCAGCTTGCCGGCGGTCTCGCGCGAGTGGAGCCGCCCCACCAGCACCCCGTCGTGCACCAGCTGGGTGCGCCGCATGGGGACGCCCTCGTCGTCGTAGGCGTGGGTGCCGGGCAGCTCGCCGCTCGGCTCCTCGACGCCGCTGTCGGCGATGTTGAGGATGTCGCGGCCGAAGCGGCGCCCCATGCGCATGGCCTTCTGCGCCTCCTCGTTCTCGAACACGAAGTCCGACTCGGAGAGGTGCCCGAACGCCTCGTGCACGAACACCCCGGCCAGCGCCGGGTTGACGACCACCGGGTAGCAGCCGCCCTTGACCGGCTCGGCGTCGAGGAGCTCGCGGGCCCGGCGGGCGGCCTCGCGCGCCTGCGCGACGCGGCCCCGGCAGGCCTCGAACCCGCGGTTGGCGATGGTCGCCGCCTCGCTCGCGGTCTGCACGTCGCCGCCGCGCACCGCCTCGGCCACGCAGTACAGGTCGATCAGCGGCCGCTCCTCTACGATCCAGGTGCCGTAGGAGTTGCCGTAGTACACGGTCTGCAGGCGGTCGGCGTAGATCGCCCGGGTGGAGCGGATCGCCTCGTCCTCGGCCATCATGGCGGCGTTGAGCTCGGCGAGCAGGTCCACCTTGTCGCGCAGGGCGACCGCGCGGAAGTCCTCCTGCAGGGCCGCCCGGGCCTCGTGGATCGCGGGGGCCACCTCGGCGAGGTCGACGCGCGCCGCGGGGATCGCGCAGGCGCACTCGTAGGCCTGCTTGACCTTGGCCTGGAGCTGCCCCACGTCGTTGAAGGTGGCCGTCCCCCAGCCGCCGTTCGGCGCCAGGCAGCGGACGAACCCGCCCCGGTCGACGGTCTCCTGGGCGGCCTCGAGGCGCTTGCCGCGGTAGACCACGTGGCTGCCGATCGTCTCCTCGAGGCGGACCTCGGTGTAGCGGGCCGGGCTGGTGCGGAGCGCCTCCTCGATGCGGTGGCGGTAGTCGTCGGTGCTCATGGGGGACGAGCCTACCAGGCGGTGTCGGTGGCTGGGAGGTGAGCGCCCCGGCGCCCTTGACACGGGCCGGCGACCTGCGGACGCTCTACGCCTCTCCTCTGGGGGAACGAGGGGGGGAGGGGGAACCCGACATGCCTGGCACCGTGCGCCGCCTCGCCTCGACGCTGCTGCTGGCGGGCTTGCTGCTCGCCTCGCCCGGGTGCGCGACCATGACCGGCTTGGTCACGGGCGCCTTCACCGGGGCGATCGACGCGCCCGCGCAGGTCTACCGCAAGAACCGCGGCGAGATGGACCGGCAGCCCGAGTACTGGGTGTTCAACGTGTTCGTGATCGGGCCGCT
>JAWLGW010000551.1:854-5195 GCA_041690735.1 Planctomycetota bacterium | reverse complement strand
GTGGTGGTGATCGAGGGGGTGGTGCCGGCCGAGGCCGGCCCGCTGGAGGTGTGGGTGCGGGGGGCGGAGCCCGTGCAGGTGGCCCGCGGCGCCACCTTCCGTCTGCCCGCGCGCGTGCGGGTGGGAGCGAACGCCCTCGAGCTCCGCTGGAAGGCCCACGGGGCGGCGCGTGAGGCCGCCGAGACGGTCGTGGTCGAGGTGACGCGGGTGCAGGTCCCGAGCTGGCACAACCGACAGCCGCCCGCCGCGCGCGCGCCGCTGCCGCTGCCGCCCGGGTTGTCCTTCGGTGAGGAGCCCGGCGTCTACCGCTGGTCCCGGGACGGCTCGCAGCTGGTGTGGGTCCCGCCCGGGGGGCGGTTCGTGATGATGGAGCGGGGCGAGATGCTCCAGACCGGGCGCTCCGCAGGCGACGTCCCGCACCAGGTGACCTTGACCCGGGGCTACTTCATGGGGCGCTACGAGGTGACGCGCGCGCAGTACGAGCGCTTCTGCGCGGAGACCGGGCGGGCGCCCGCTTCGCGGGAGATCGACTACGTGGTCCGCCCCAAGCCGCACGACGTCTCGGAGATGGTCGAGGTCGCCCAGCCGGGCGCCTTTCGGGCCACGGACGCGGACCCCGCGGTCGTGCCCCAGTGGCAGGACGCCGCCGCGTACGCCGCCTGGGCCGGGCTGCGCCTGCCGAGCGAGGCCGAGTGGGAGTACGCCGCGCGGGGCGGGGACGGGCGCCCCTTCCCGTGGGGCGCCGGCGCGCCGGCGGCCGGGACCAGCAACTGCACGGCGTCCGACGGCTACTCGCACACGGCCCCGGTGGGCTCCTTCCCCGCCGACCTGTCGCCGTTCGGCTGCTTCGACATGGCCGGCAACGTCCGGGAGTGGACTCAGGACTACTACGGTCCGTTCACCGCCGAAGCTCGGGTCGACCCGCGGGGCCCGGTGGAGGGGGAGCAGCGGGTGACGCGGGGCGGCTGCTGGCGGCATCCTCCCGAGACGATCGGCGTGAAGGTGCGCGCCGCGGGGACGATCGGCGGGACCGCCTTCGCCGTCGGGCTGCGCGTCGCGCTCGACCCGCTCGAGTGACGTCGCGGCCTGCGCCGCGCTCGCGGTGGCACGGCCGGTGGCGCGCCATACGCGATACACTGCTCAGTCCGTGCAACCCCGCCGTCAGGATGCGTTCGAGGTTCCCGACCGGCTCGGGCCCTGCGTCGGCCTCACCCGGATCGGGCAGGGGGCCATGGGCGCCGTGTTTCGCGGGCGCCACACCCAGCTCGGCCGGGACGTGGCCGTGAAGGTCGTGAACCCGCGCCTGGGGCGCTCCGACCCGGTCATGCTGCAGCGGTTCGTGCGCGAGGTGCGCCTGCTGGCGGCGATCCGCGACCCCCACGTGGTGCGGGTGATCGACGCCGGGCAGGACGCCGGCTTCACCTACGCGATCATGGAGCTGATCCGCGGCCAGTCGCTGCAGGGAATCCTGGAGGCGGAGCCGCAGGGGCGGCTGACCGCGGGCGCCGCCGCCTACTACCTGGAGCGGGTGGCCCGTGGCCTGGCGGCGGTGCACGCCTGCGGGGTGGTTCACCGCGACATCAAGCCCGAGAACGTCATGGTCGACGCGGAGGGCGGCACCAAGATCGCCGACTTCGGGCTGGCGCGCGGTCAGGACTCGACGCAGCTGACCATGGCCGACGAGGTGGTGGGGACGCCCGAGTACATGTCCCCCGAGATGATCTCGCAGCAGACGGTCGATCCGCGGGCCGACCTGTACTCGCTCGGGTGCATGGCCTACCAGCTGCTCGCCGGGCAGACCCCCTTCAACAAGGGCAACCTGCTCCTCGTCGCGCAGGCCCACCTGCGCCAGGAGCCGGTGCCGTTGCGGGTGCGGGCCCACGACGTGCCCCCCGAGCTGGAGGCGGTGGTCCACCGCCTGCTGGAGAAGGACCCCGCGCGGCGCTATCCGGACGCCCTGCAGACGGCCGCGGCCTTCGCGCCCTTCGCGGACCGGACGCCGCCGCACCGGCCGCGGCCGGCCGCCGAGCCGGCCGCCGCCGGCGACGGCGGCGCGGCGCCGGAGCTGCCGGGGTGGGAGGAGCTGTACCTGATCAAGCTCCTGGCCCAGCACCAGGTGTATCCGCAGGAGACGCTGCTCGACGGCGTGGAGGCCTGGGTGGGGCTCCCCGCTCCTGGCCGGCCCACCTTCGCCGGCTTCCTGGTGGAGCGGGCGCGCCTGCCGGCTCCCACCGCGGAGCGAGGGACGGCGGTGGCGGCGCAGCGGGTCCTCGACCTGCGCAACCGCATCGGCGTCACCCTGCTGCAGCACTCCAGCCTGTCGAAGGAGCAGCTGGCCCAGCTGGCCCAGCACCCCCCTCCGCCGGGTGTGTCGCTGGTCACGCAGGCGGCCATGCGGCGGCTGATCAGCCAGGCCGACGCCAAGGCCCTGCAGGGTCGGATCGACGAGGCCATGGCCACGGTCCGCAACCGGGCGGTCCACGAGGCCTGTCGGGCGAGCGGCGTCGCCCCGCTCCCGTTCGAGCGGCTGGGCGCCCTCGCCCCCGAGCGGCTGCGCGCGGTCCGCCGGGCGGTGGTCCGGTCGCTGATCGAGCAGCTCCGGTAGCGCCCGAACCCGTCCTGCGCCGCGGGTATAGTGGCCGCTCTTCCACAGGGGGTATCGGGTGGACATCGACGAGCTGATCCACAAGCTGGCCGAGGATCGGAGCTGGTCGCTCCTGTTCCTCAAGGACGAAGACGCCTATCGCCTCACGCTGCCGGTGCCGGACGACCGCCACCAGGACGTGTTCGTGAACTTCCGCGAGGACGAGGAGGGCTGGTGGATCGCCACCATGTGGAGCGTCGTGGCGTCGCTCGACGACTTCGACCTCTCGGACCCCAAGGAGCTGCTCCGGTTCAACTGGCGCCACATGTACGGCAGCCTGGCGGTCAAGGACGACGAGGTGGTGCTGGTGCACAACCAGCTCGCCGACGACGCCGACTGGAACGAGGTGGCGCGGGCGATCGACAACATGGCCCGCACCGCCGACGGGATCGAGAAGCAGATCTACGGCGACGCCGACGAGAGATAGAAGAAGAACAGAGAACATGAATATGAACCGAGAATGAGGAATCAGCTCCTCATTCCTGATTCACGTTCATATTCCTGCTCTGTCTCTCTCTTCTCAGGTGTACGGATTGTCCTCGTCGAGGTCGCCCGCGTCCGGCGTGAACAGCATGCCGGGCCCCATGTCGCCCATGCCCGAGGTCTCGGGGCTGGCCCAGGTGCCGTGCAGGAGCGCCGCCTCCATGCCGCGGTCGAGGTTGTGCTCGGGCGGGGTCTCGCCGACGGTCAGCGTGAACCGCCCCTCGTCCCAGGTCACCACCTCGGCGAAGGCCTCGCGGCCGCGCTCGCGCTCGGTGTAGGCGGCGACCGGCGTCCCCTGCTCGAAGAACACCTCCGCCTTGCCGCGGGATGAGGCGACGGAGACCCGGCACGTCTTGCGCCCCAGGGCCAGCACCCGGAAGAAGTCGGCCAGGGGCATCTCGGCGAGGTCGCCCGAGGCCGCCCCTTGCGGCTCGGCCGCCCGGGCCTGCTCCTGCTTGCCCGCCGACAGGGTGCGCAGCTTCGCCAGCAGCACGTCGAAGTTGACCGGCTTGGCGAGGACGTCCTTGGCGCCCAGCTTGAGCGCCTTGTTGAGGAGGCCCGCGTCGGTGCGGCTGGCGGTGAACAGCACCGGGATCCCCTTGAGCTGAGGGTCGCGGCGCAGCTTGAGCAGCAGCGAGATCCCGTCCATCTTGGGGAGGACCGTGTCGGCGATCACCACGTCCGGCCGCTCGGCGGCGATCTGGTCGAAGGCCCGGGCGCCATCCTGGCAGGTGAGCACCGCGAAGCCCGCCGCGGCCAGGCGCATCTCGGTCATGGAGAGGCTGGCGGTGTCGCCGTCCGCGACCAGCACGCGCGCGCCGGCCTGGCCGCCCTCCAGGCGCTCGAGGTAGGTCTCGTCGCGCACCGCCTGGAAGAACGCCTCCACCACCTTGGGGTCGTATTCGCTCCCGGCGCGCGCTCGCACCTGCTCGGTCGCGGCGATCGGGTCGCCGCCGCTCGCCAGCTGCTGACAGTAGTCGCGGGTGACGGCGATGATCCGGGCGGCGATCGGGATCCGGGGGCCCTGGAGGCCGCGCGGCCGCCCCCGGCCATCGAACCGCTCGTCGATCGACTCGATGATCGTGCGCAGGTCGTAGGGGCAGCGCACGGCGGCGGCCGCCGCCAGCGCCGCCTGGAGCTCCTGGGCCAGCCCGCCCGAGGCGCCGCCGCCCGGGTCGACGCCGAACCGGAAGGCGACCAGGCTGGGGCCCAGG
>JAWLGW010000551.1:0-844 GCA_041690735.1 Planctomycetota bacterium | reverse complement strand
CCACCAGCGCCGCCGCCGCCGAGCAGGCCTCCAGGTGGCTGCGCGGCAGCTCCATGCGCAGCGCGGTGAGCTCGGTCATGCGCCCCAGGCGTTCGGCGACCTGGGGCCGCTTGGCGCCCTCCTCGGCCAGCACCGCCAGCAGCAGGACCGAGTCGCGGGCGAACTCCGACAGGCCCTCGGCGCCGCCGGAGCCCTCCAGCAGCGCGCTGCCGTAGCTGCTCGGGGTCAGCACCTCGAGGTTGGGGCGGATCGCCGCCAGCTGATCGGCGAGGTCGGGGTGCTGGGCCAGCACCTGCGGGCCGGCGACCAGGCGGGTGGCGTGGGTGGCGCGGGCCACGGCCATGGCGTGGCCCGGGTCCTGCGCCTCCTGCACCCGGAAGCCGTCGCGCTCGAGCAGGGAGCGGATCAGCAGCCGGGTCTCCGGATCGGGCTCGAGCAGGATCACCTCGGACATGGCGGGCTTCCTTCCTTTCGTGCCCGTGCCCGTCCCCGTCCCCGCTTCACGCAGCCGGGCACGGGCACGGGCACGGGCACGTGGCTACAGCAGATGGTTCGGGACGCTGATCCCGAGGTCGGCCGGGTCGAGCGTCCCCGTGAACGCGGCGGGGTAGCGGCCGTCGACCTTCTCGGCCAGGTCGAGGAAGTCGCCGTCCACCTTGTTCCCCTGCCGGTCGAGGACGATCGCCACCAGAGGGCGCTTGGGCTTCTCCGGGTTGGGGTGGACCACCACCGCCACCTCGCCGCTGCTGAGGCTGACCGTCGTGCCGCAGGGGTACAGCCCCATCATGTTGGTGAACACGGTGAGGATCAGGGGGTCGTACTGCTCGGGGGGGGACTCGATCAT
>JAWLGW010000550.1:0-5204 GCA_041690735.1 Planctomycetota bacterium | reverse complement strand
GACCACGAGCGCCAGCGACCAAGCCGCGGCGGCGAGGATCTCCAGCGGGGGCCTGGCCCTGGGGGGCGAGGTGTCGCCCCCCAGGCCGCCTCAGCCGCTGATCAGTCCGTGGAGGTCGAGGCCTCTTCGAGCTCCTCGTCGGAGGACTCGAGCTCCTCGGCGGACTCCTCGAGGTCGTCGGCCGACTCCTCAGCCTCGTCCTTGCCGCCCTTGCGGCGGTCCTTCTTGGACTTCCGCTGCTCCTCCTGGATCCGCTCGCGCTTCTCCTTCTCGGCCATGGCCTTGGGGGTCGGCGACATGACCATGATCATGCGGTAGCCCTCCATCTTGGCCGGGACCTCGACCTTGCCCCACTCCGAGAGCTCCTCGGCCATCCGGTCCAGGTGACCCTTGGCGATCTCGGTGTGGGCGCGCTCCCGGCCGCGGAACAGCACGTTGACCTGCACCTTGCAGCCGTTGAGGAGGAAGCGCTTGGCGTGCTTCACCTTGACCTGGTAGTCGTGCTCGCCCGTCTTGGGGCGCATGCGCACTTCCTTCAGGACGACCTTGTGCTGCTTCTTGGCGTTCTCGCGCTCCTTGCGGCGGGCCTCGTACTTGTACTTGCCGTAGTCCATGATCTTGCAGACCGGCGGCCGGGACTTCTCGGCCACCTCCACCAGATCGAGACCTTGTTCGCGCGCGCGCGCCAGCGCATCGTCGGTGGGCACGACACCGAGCTGGTCGCCGTTGGAGTCGATGAGCCGGACCTCGCGCACACGGATCCGCTCGTTCAACCTCGGACCCCGGTCGGTGACCGGGCGGTCCATCATCAAGTGCCTTCTGCGTGGGGGAATGTTCGTCCTCCTGGTCGAAGTGCTAGAGCGGGGCCGCGACCTCCGCGGCCCACCTGGTCCCCCGACGCTCCCGCGCCGGAGGGTTGTCTCGATCGTCCAGCGCCGCCGCGAAGGCGGCCTGCAGCGCCGTCAGGGGCACCTGCTCCAGCGCGGCGCGGCCGGGCGACGCCCGGCGCCGCAGGCTCACGGCCCCCGCGGCCGCCTCGCGCGACCCCACCACCGCCACCCAGGGGACCCGCGCCCGCAGGGCCGCCGCCACGCGCCCCGGCAGGGGCCCCTCGTCGCCGACGGCCCCGACCCGCGCCCCCGCTCGGGCGAGGTGGCGCGCCACCTCCTCGGCGTAGGACCGCTGCCGGCGCCCCACGGGCAGCACCCGCGCCTGCTCGGGCGCGAGGGCCAGCGGGAGCCAGCCGCGATCCTGCTCCAGGAGCGTCGCCACCATCGCCTCCAGCGGTCCGCCCAGGCAGGCCTCCACCCGCCTCGGCGCGGCCGTGAGCCAGCCGCCCGGCCACACCCGACCGTCCGCTCCCTGCACGTGGAGCAAGGCGCGCGCCGGTCGCTCGGGCTCCACCTCGCAGACGAAGGGGGTCGGCCACCCGGAGGCAGCCAGCGCCCGCTCCAGCGCCGCGGCGTCCGCCCCGCCCGCGGCGGCGGCCGGCCGCTCGAGGTCGACGCGGGCCGCGGTGAGATGCAGCCGACGCCACAGGGCGGCCGCCGCCGACGAGGCCCGGACGGCGGCGTCCCCGGCGGAGCCCGGCGCCGCCCGCAGGCGCAGGCAGTGACCCTCGTCGCCCCCGAACCATCCGTACGCCGTCCGGCCCGTCGCCGGCGCCCGCTCCAGCCGCGCGTCCTCGCCGGCGAAGCCGTGCTCGGCCGCCACGCTCAGCATGATCTGCTCCAGCGTCGCCAGCAGCGCCCGCCCGCGCGGACGCCACCCGGCCCCGTCCCGGAGGCCGAGCGCCCGGGCGGCGCGGTCGTGGACCGCCCCCGGCGCGGAGGGCGAAGCAGGGGAGGGGAGGGGGGAGAGGTGAGGCTCGTCGAGCGGGCGAGGAGGCGCCGCGACCTCCGTGAGGGCCGGCTGGACCCCCATTAGTTGGACGACGAGGACGCGGACACGGTGCTCAAACTCTGCCTCGAGGCTACTGGACTCGCCTGGAACGATACCACACGGTCTCGGACGACGACAGGTGCCCGCCCGAGGGAGGCGCGCCTCAGGGCGGCGCCGGCTCCCCCCAGAGCGGGTTAGAATGCGCGCCCCCCGCGCGGAGGGTGCGCCGCCGGCGCCGCCCGAGCCCACGGGGCGCAGGAGACGATGCGGGCTGCCCTCAAGGTCCTGTCCGGGCCGCTCAAGGAGCGGGTGCTGCTGCTGCCGAGCGACGGGACCCCCTTCCTGCTGGGCCGCTCCCTCGAAGCCAGCCTCACCCTCGCCGGCCCCGACGTGGAGGACCGGCACGCGGTGCTCATCCCCGAGCCCGATGGGCACCGGCTGGTGCCGGTCGCCGGGCAGCTACCGGTGTGGGTCGACGACCGGCCCCTCGAGGCAGCTCGGCTGCTGGCGGACGGGGAGCGGGTGCGGATCGGCAAGCACGTGCTCCGCTACGTCGCCGCAGGGGAGCGGCAGCCGATCGAGGACCGCCAGGGGTGGGGCGCCGCAGCGCTGGCCCTGGCGGCCGCCTCGGCCCCGTGCGCCGCCTGCGGGGGTCCCCTCGGCCCCCACACCGGCGGGCCGGCGTCGCTGCAGGCCCTGCGCCTGGGCGCCGACGTGATCTGCCCCCGCTGCATCGACCTGCGGCTGCACGTCGACCGCGACCTGGAGAGCTACCGGATCCTGCGCAAGATCGGCACCAACCCCGAGGAGGTGACCTACCTCGCCGTGGACCGCGAGACCAACGAGCGGGTGGCGGTGCGGATCCTCAAGGCGGACCGGCAGGCGGACCCGCGCCGCCTGCGCCGGTTCCTGGTGCGCGCGCTGGTGGGGCTGGTCCTCGACCACCCGAACTACCTGGCGGTCAAGGGCATTCGCTCCAGCCGGGGCATCACGTTCGTGGTGCTCGAGCACCTCGAGCGCTCGATCAAGCTCGAGGCGCTGGTGCGCGAGGCGTCGCCGATCCCGCTCCTGGAGGCGATCTACCTGACCAACCAGCTGGCCGAGGTCCTGCGGTACGCGCGCGACCACCAGCTGGTGGTCGCCAAGCGCAAGAAGTCGGGCGTGCTGGTGGACGACCGCTTCTGGGTGAAGGTGCTCGCCTACGACGTCACCACCGAGCTCGAGGTCCAGGTCGCCGCCACCGAGGCCTTCTGCGACCTGGCGCGCCGCAGCGGCGTCGACCCGGTGGCGCTGGCCTCGGTCGACGTGGCGCCCAGGACGCCGGAGGAGGAGCGCCTGTCGCGGATCGCCTCCGAGTTCGCCGAGGTCTACTCGGTGGGGCGGATCCTCTACCAGGCGCTGACCGGCACGCCGTTCACCAGCGCCGCCCTCGAGGTCGTGCGCGCCGCCCGGGTCGAGGCTGGCCGCACGGGCGCGGTCGCCGCCGGGCCGCTGCGCGGGCGCCCCCCGGCGGCCGTCGAGCTGCTGGAGCGGGTGATCGTCCCCCGGGGCGAGGACCGGATCCGCACCCTGGAGCAGTTCACCCGCGCCTCCAAGGCCGCCTTCGCCGCCGCAGCCGCGGGGCCCTGACGAGCGGCTGTCGCGCCCGCGCGGGCTCCTCGAGTCCCTCGCAAACCAGACTGGCCCCGTCGTGCGCCCATGCTAAGATCCCGCCGTTCAGGCGTTGGCGCCCAGCCACTTATCGGTAGCGATGCCCGAGATCCATCCTACGGCGGTCATCGAAGACGGCGCTGAGCTCGCCGAGGACGTCCGCGTTGGCCCTTACTGCTACGTGGGCCCTCACGTGCGAGTCGGCGCGGGGACGCGCCTGCGGCAGGGCGTCGTCCTCGAGGGGCGTACGACCATCGGCGCGCGCAACGACTTCTTCCCCTACTCGGTGATCGGCTCGGTCCCGCAGGACAAGAAGTACCAGGACGAGCCCTCCCGCCTGGAGATCGGCGACGACAACGTCATTCGGGAGCACGTCACCATCCACATCGGGACCGACCACGGCGGCGGCCTGACCCGCCTCGGCAGCAACAACCTGCTGATGGCCGGCACCCACGTCGGGCACGACTGCCGGATCGGCGATCACACCGTCCTCGCCAACTACACGGGCCTCGCCGGCCACGTCCACGTGGACGACTACGCGATCCTGGGCGGCCAGACCGGTGTGCACCAGTTCGTGCGGGTCGGCGCCCACGTGATCACCTCGGGCGGCTCCAAGGTCGGCAAGGACGTCCCGCCCTTCACCATCGCGCAGGGCTACCCGGCGCGGCTGCGCGGGATCAACTACGTGGGGCTGAAGCGGCGCGGCTTCAGCGACGAGACGATCAAGCGGCTGCGGCAGGCCTACCGGGCGGTGTTCTTCGACACCGAGACCCCCAAGTTCGAGGAGCTGCTGGGGCGGGTGCGCCAGGACTTCGTCGGCAGCCTCGAGGTCCAGCGCTTCCTCGACTTCCTCAGCGCCGCGCAGTCGAGCGACCGCGGCTTCCTGCGCCCGCGGGCGGACGAGAACGGCGGCGGCGAGCTGACGCCCGCCGCCGGCATCCCCGTCCCGGGTCTGTGAGGGTTTGATGTCCCGCGCGACGCGGCGCACAATGAGGCCGGCCTCCCTGGCGGAGGCTCGAGGCTAGGGCTGTGGCCACGACTTTCTTGGACCTGTTGCGCGCTAAGGTCGCCGTGCAGCTCGGGGTGCTCGACGCCTCAGGGGCCCGCGCGGGCTTGGTCGCCGCGGACCAGGCCGGGCCCGACGCGATCCTGTCCTGGCTGGGCGCCGAGCGCGGCCTGGCGGCCGACACCGTGGCGCAGATCGATCGGTACGCGAACCGCTGCATGGTCCTCAAGGGCGAGTCCTTCTACCTGCGCCACCTGCGGGCGCGGCAGGCGGTTCCGGAGGACAAGCTGCAGCCGATCATGTGGCAGGTGCGTCAGTCGCGCGACGGCAAGACCCTGGGCGAGACGCTGGTCGGCGCCGGGCTCCTGACGCCGGCCGTCCACGACGAGCTGTGCCGCCTCACCCAGGCGTCCCTCGACGGCGACAACGTCACCACGGCCGCCCGCTACCGCGAGCGCGGCTACGAGGGGATCGAGCGCGCCTCGCAGGCGGTGTCGCAGGTCATCGCCGAGGACGCGCAGGCGCCGGCCGCAGGCGCGGAGGGGACGCAGCTCCTCCCCCAGTCGGTGGCGGCCGGCATCACGCCCCTGAGCCCGGCCCGGCCCGCGCCCGCCGACGACGACTCCGAGAGCACCCAGGCGCTGCCCAACCCGACGCCCGTCCCGGC
>JAWLGW010000549.1:0-5214 GCA_041690735.1 Planctomycetota bacterium | reverse complement strand
GCCCGGCCGGCGTCGACCGCCGACGCCGTGCCCAGCGAGACCGCCCGCGCCAGCGTCACCGCTCGGCGGGGCCGCGGATCGCCGCCCGACTCCGCCAGGAACACCGCGAGCACGCGCTCGGCCGCGCGGGCCGCCAGGGCGGTCCGCTGCTCGCCGGGCAGCAGGACCAGCGACTGGTACAGCCGCTCGTGGTACGTGCGGCCGCCCCGCTCCGGCGCCACGCCACACGCCAGCGCCGCCTGCTCGCCCCAGGCCGCCGCCCGGGCCACACGATCGAGGCTCAGCTCTCGCGCTCGCAGCCGCTCCAGCAGCGTGCGGGCGCGAGCCAGCACGTCGGAGACCGGCTGCGGTTCGGCAGGGTCGGGCTCGCGCAGGCGCAGGTCGTGCATGACGGCCTCCTCGATCCGGGAGCCTAGCCACCCGCTGCGAAGTCGTGCAGCCGCCGCCCGCCCGCCCGGGGGATTCATGCGAAGATCCGGCCATGAGGGAGGATAAGAGCGATTACAGCCTCCGCCCGGCCACGGCGAGCGACGTCGAAGCCCTGCTGCGGCTCACCGCCGCCTGCCCGGACGCCCTGCCCGAGCTGTGGGACGGCGAGCGGCTCGCGACGCACCAGCGCGCCTTCCCCGACGGCCAGCTGGTGGTCGAGCGGGAGGGGGAGCTGGTCGCCGCGGCCCTGTCGCTGGTGGTGACGATCGGGCGCGAGCCCCACCGGGACCACAGCTGGGTCGGGGTCACCGACGACGGCTGGTTCCGCAACCACGACCCCTTCGGCGACACCCTGTACGGCGCCCACCTGGTGGTGCACCCCCAGCACCGCCGGCGGGGCCTGGGGCGGCGGCTGTACGCCGCCCGCCAGCGGCTGGCGCGCCGCCTCAACGTGCGGCGGATCCTGGTGCCGGGGCGCCTGTGCCGCTACGCGGCCCGCGAGGGGGGCCGCTCCGCCGACGAGCACGCCCGCCGCGTGGAGGCGGGGGAGGCCAGCGACCCGCTGCTCGAGTTCCAGCTGGCGCAGGGGTACGTCCTCAAGAAGGTGATCCCTCACTACCGGCGCGACGAGGCCAGCCGCGACCACGCGGCGCTGCTGGAGTGGACCAACCCGCACTTCGTGTCGCGGGGCCGCAAGACCCAGTCGATCCGCGTGTCCTGCGTGCAGTACCGCATGCGCAAGCTGCTCGACTTCGAGCAGTTCGCCCGGCAGGTGCGCTACTTCGTCGACGTGGCGGCGGGGTACGGGGCCGACTTCGTGGTGTTCCCCGAGCTCCTCACCGCGCAGCTCATGTCGTTCATAGACGTCAAGACGCCGCTGGAGGCGATCCGGCGCCTCACCGACTACACCGACCTCGTGGACACCCTGTTCACCGACCTGGCGCGCGAGTATCAGGTCGGGATCGTGGGGGGCACCCACCCGATCCGGCGGGGCGAGCTGATCGAGAACGTGGCCTCGCTGTACCTGCCCGATGGGGTGGTGCACCGGCAGCCCAAGCTCCACGTGACCCCCAACGAGCACCGCTCGTGGGGGATCGCCGGCGGCAGCTCGCTGAAGGTGTTCCGCACCCCCAAGGCGCGGGTGGGCATCCTGATCTGCTACGACGTCGAGTTCCCCGAGACCGCCCGCTACCTGGCCGAGCAGGGCGCGGAGGTGATCTTCGTCCCCTTCTGCACCGACGACCGCCAGTCCTACCTGCGGGTGCGCTACTGCGCCCAGGCCCGGGCGGTGGAGAACCAGGTCTACCTGGCCATGGCGGGCACCGTCGGCAACCTGCCCGACACCGAGAACATGGACATCCAGTACGCCCAGTCGGCGGTGCTGTCGCCGTCGGACTTCCCCTTCGCCCGCGACGGGATCCTGGTCGAGGCGAGCGTCAACACCGAGACGATCATCACCACCGACCTCGACTTCGAGGCCCTGGAGGAGGCGATCGGCGAGGGGACCGTCCGCCCCCGCCTCGACCGCCGCCCCGACCTGTTCTCCTTCACGGCGCACATCCCGCCCGCCCCGCAGGGCCCCGGCGGGCCCTCATCGCCCGCCGGGGCGTAAGGATCGAGCCGTGGCCGACGACATCAACCTGGAGGAGTTCGAGCGCAAGCTCGTGGTCCGTCCCCAGACCCTGGACGACTTCGACGCGCTCATCGCCATGCAGGTGCGCTGCTTCCCCGGCATGAGCCCCTGGAAGCGCGAGCAGATCGAGAGCCAGCTGCGCCTGTTCCCCGAGGGGCAGCTGTGCATCGAGGTCGAGGGGCGGCTGGTCGCCTCGTCCAGCTCGCTGATCGTCGACTTCGCCGAGCACGAGGACTGGCACGAGTGGAAGGAGATCGCCGACAACGGCTACATCACCAACCACACCCCCGACGGCGACACCCTGTACGGGATCGAGATCATGGTCGACCCCGAGTTCCGGGGCCTGCGCCTGAGCCGCCGCCTGTACGAGGCCCGCAAGCGCCTGGCGCGCGAGCGCAACCTGCAGCGGATCATCATCGGCGGGCGGATCCCCGGCTACCACCAGCACGCCGACGCCATGAGCGCCAGCGAGTACGCCGAGGCGGTGATCCGCAAGTCGCTGTACGACCCGGTGCTCACCGCGCAGCTGGCGAACGGCTTCAGCCTCAAGCGGCTGATCCCGGGCTACATGCCCGCCGACAAGGCGAGCCGCGGCTACGCCACCTTCCTGGAGTGGTCGAATGTCGACTACGTGTCGCCGGGGCGCCGCCGCTTCCGGAGGGTGGCGACCGCCCGGATCGGGGTGGTGCAGTACCAGCTGCGCCGGATCAAGGACTTCGCCGCCTTCGCCCAGCAGTGCGAGTTCTTCGTCGACGTCGCCGCCGAGAACCGAGCCGACTTCGTGGTGTTCCCCGAGCTGTTCACCACCCAGCTGCTGTCCTTCCTGGCCACCGACCGCCCGGGCCTCGCCCAGCGCAAGCTGGCCGAGCTGACCCCGCAGTACCTCGACCTGTTCCGTCAGCTGGCGATCAAGGGCAACGTCAACATCGTGGGCGGCTCCATGTTCACGGTCGAGGACGACCGGCTGTACAACGCCGGCTACCTGTTCCGCCGCGACGGCACCCTCGAGCGCCAGTTCAAGCTGCACGTGACCCGCAGCGAGCAGAAGTGGTGGGGCCTCGAGGCCGGCGACGGCCTGGAGGTGTTCGACACCGACCGGGGCAAGGTGGCGATCCTGCTGTCGACCGACATCGAGTTCCCCGAGCTCGCCCGCTACGCCGCCTCCAAGGGGGCGGAGCTGCTGTTCGTCCCCTTCACCACCGACGACCGGCAGTCCTACCTGCGCATCCGCACCTGCGCCCTGGCCCGGGCCATCGAGAACGACGTGTACGTGGCCGC
Source organism: Planctomycetota bacterium (assembly GCA_041690735.1). Lineage (GTDB taxonomy): Bacteria > Planctomycetota > J058 > J058 > J058 > JAWLGW01. Next base: position 1,874 of record JAWLGW010000549.1, on the reverse strand, counting down.
CGCCGGGTGCGTGGGCAACCTGCCCTCGGTGGAGAACGTCGACATCCACTACGCCCAGTCGGGGATCTATACCCCATCGGACTTCTCCTTCCCCCGCGACGGGATCGCCGCCGAGTGCACCGCCAACGTCGAGACCCTGGTGGTGACCGACGTCGACCGCGAGACGCTCCGCCGCCACCGGCAGGTGGGCGTGTCGCAGAGCTGGAGCGAGGCGCGCCCGGACCTGTACCGGCTGCGCTTCCGGGCGGGCGAGGAGTGGGAGGAGGTGTAGATGCGAGCGGAGCCCGCCGGGGCGGGCTCCCCATGGCAAATATTGGGGGCGGCGGGGCTCGAACCCGCGACTTACGGTTTAAAAGACCGCTACTCTACCGACTGAGTTACACCCCCGGCTGTTCTGTTCTTGACGAGCGCTTCGTTCGCGCCATTCGCTGCTGGTGACCGATTCGCGCAACGGACGTCGCTCCTGTCAGCTCGTGTCGAACGCGCTGCAGTCTACCCGGAGGGCCGGCCGCCGTGCAGGCAGCCGACGTGCTCGCACCGCTCAGCGTGGCGCAGGACTGCTCGCCGGCTCGACGAGCTTGCCTCCCGCGGGTGCGGCCCTTCGCGAGGCGGGGCTGTTGAATCGTCCCGGGTCGAGCACCCGCGCGAGGTAGGCGGAGGGACAGCCCGCGCGAATCCGGTGGATCCCCGTCTCCTCTCCCAAGGAGGAGCAGCGCGCGCCGTCCCGGAGCCGCTCCGGGGGGAATGTGGGGGGGCGAAGCCCCCCGCAAACCACACGGGTATCATGGGTCCATGAGACGTCGCAGACGCAAGGAAGAGCCGGCGCGGCGGCCCAAGCGGGCGCGGGCCGACGAGCGGACGAACCGGCCGGCGCGGCCGGTGGGGCCGCGGCCCCAGAGCGCGCAGGGGCGGCTGGAAGAGCTGGCCCTCGCGGTGGCGCAGGCTCCCGACGACGTGGGGCTGCGGGCGCAGCGAGCGGCGGCCCGGCTGGAGGCGGGGGACGCCGCCGGGGCGCTGGAGGACGTGCGGGCCTGGCTGGAGGCGGCCCCGCAGGACGCCGAGGCCCACCACCAGCGCGGGGCCGCCCTCACCAGCCTGGGCGACCCCTCGGCGGCCCGGGACGCCTTCGCGCGGGCCAGCACCCTCGAGCCGACCGAGCCCCGCCACCACGCAGCCCTGGCCGCGGCGCGGGACGCGCTGGGGGACGCCCGCGGGGCGCTCACCTCCTACGACCGGGCGGTGGCCCTCGAGAAGCAGAACGGCGGCCCCGAGGCGGCGACCTTGGTGGGGCGCGCCCGGACCCGCATGGAGCTGGGCGACCTCGAGGGCGCCCTCGAGGACCTGGAGGTCGCCTGCGCCAAGGACGAGGGCACCGACGCCCTGGTGGCGCGGGCGGAGGTGCGCGTCCGCCGGAGCGAGCACGAGGGGGCGATCGAGGACCTGACCCTGGCCCTCGATCGGGCGCCCGACGACCCCGCGCTGCGCACCCGCCGGGCCGAGGCGCGCATGCGCAGCGGCGACGTGGTCGGCGCGCGGGCGGACCTCGACCGGGCGATCGCCCTGTCGTCCCATCACGGCGAGGCGCTGCTGCGGCGGGGCGAGCTGCGGGTCTCGGAGGGCGACCACGAGGGCGGGCGCGAGGACCTGGCCGAGGCCTCGGCCGCCGAGCCGCGCCTGCGGGTGGCCGCGCTGATCGCGCGGGCGGGGTCGTACCGGGAGCAGGGGGCGCACGGCGCCGCCCAGGCCTGCCTGGACGAGGTGTTCGTCCTCAGCCGCGACTCGGCCGAGGCCCTGCGCGAGAAGGGGCTGCTGCGCATGGCCATGGGCGACCCCTCGGGCGCCCTGTCCGCCTTCGAGCGGGCGGTGGCCCTGGC
>JAWLGW010000548.1:0-5248 GCA_041690735.1 Planctomycetota bacterium | reverse complement strand
CCGACGCCTTCCAGGGCGGCGGCGACCGGACGCGCGCGCGCGTGCGCGCCCTGGGGGTGACCGAGGTCCTGCCCGGCTTCGAGATCGACGACCACGTGTTCTCGCCCGCCGGCTACTCGTTCAACGGCCTGCGCGAGGGGCTGTACCAGACCCTGCACGTGACGCCCGAGGACGTGGGGAGCTACGTCAGCTTCGAGACCAACTACGACTTCCGGGCGGCGCCGGCCGACCTCGTGCGTCGGGTGGTGGAGATCTTCCGACCCGAGTCGTTCGACGTGTTCTCCTTCGTGCCGGCGGGCGCCGCCCTGGGGCTCGAGATGCCGGGCTACAACCGCTGCCAGCAGGTGCACGAGGAGGTGTGCGGCTACGGCGTCAGCTTCCTCCACTTCGACCGGCCCCCCGAGGAGCCCAGCGCGCCCTCGCCGATCTGGCTGTAGCGCGCCCCAAGGTGAGGGGGCACGCTTCCGAGTCGCTCGTCGCGCGGCACCTAGACGCTATGGGGGCCGCCGAGACGTCGGGGGTGTCGAAGACACTCCCGGCGGCGGCCCCTGACCGCAGCGAGGAGGTCTCGCAAACGGGAGGAGGGCCGCCCGGACCTGCCAGCGTCCCGTGATTGCCGTCCCGGACGCTGGCCGACCACCCGAGGAAGGCCATGGCCCGGACGACCCAGACCGACGTTACCACCCCCGTATCCGCCCCGGCGCTGTATGTGGCGCTGGAGCTGAGCAAGACCACCTGGAAGCTCGGATTCACGACGAGCCGGACGCAGAGAGCGCGTGTCCGCGACATGCCGGCGCGAGACACGAAGCGGTTCCTCGCGGAGGTGGCGGAGGCGAAGGGCCGCTTCGGGCTCCCCGCGGACGCGCCGGTGCGGACCTGCTACGAGGCCGGCCGCGACGGGTTCTGGATCCACCACTTCCTGGAGGGGAACGGGATCGAGAACGTGATCCTCGAGCCGGCCAGCATCGAGGTCGATCGGCGCGCGAAGCAGGTGAAGACGGACCGCGTCGACGTGCAGAAGCTTGCCCAGCTCTTGGTGCGGCACCACGATGGCGAGGACGTCGTGCGGATCGTGCGCGTGCCGCCGCCGGAGGCGGAGGACGATCTCGGCGGCCCCCATAGCGTCTAGCGGTTAGCAGTTAGCCGTTAGCTGTTAGCTGTTAGAGCTGTCGCTCCTCGAGAGCTCCTCGCAAGCGGCCTGGACAAGGCGCGACAGCAGCTAACTGCTAACCGCTAACTGCTAACCGCTCGTGCCCGGACAAAGCCGAGCAGCAGCGCAGCGAGCCGGGCGGGAGAGAAGACGACGCCGAATCGTGCCCCCTCATTTAGGCCGCGTCGGTCACCAGCAGCGCCACGCCGGTCCCGTACAGGATCAGGAGTAGACAGCTCTCGAAGCCGATCCCGGCCGGACCCCGACGCTCGCGGTGCAGCAGGCTCAGCAACAGCACCGAGGCCTCGCCCAAACCCGTCCGGTCGGCGAGGTGGTCGGCGTCGCGGGTCAGCCGTGTCCCGGCGAACAGGATCGCGAGCGCCGCCGCGGCGAAGATGGCGACGTTCCAGCCCAGCGGCAGCGCGGCGGCGGCGATCACGCCCGTGCAGACGCAACGGGCGCGCCGACGCGGGGAGCGCTAGCGCGCGCGGTACTCCCAGTGCCAAGGCTCGCTGGGCACGGTGCGCACGAAGCCGAACTGGCGGGCGTTGGCCTGGAGCCACCGGTAGACGCCGCGGTCGGAGGTGTTGAGGTCGACGGCGGCGCCGTCCTGGTGGTTCGAGTAGCCGGGGCGCGCCGCCAGGTTGCCGCGCCCGGCGCGGTAGGCGCGATACAGCCGGGTCTGTTCGGCGTGGCTGCGGAAGCCGCTCACGATCCTCAGCGTGACCCCGTCGCGGCGCGCTGCCTCGCGCATGCGGAGGAAGGCGCGGGCCGTGTCGGCGGCGACCGGCTTGCCGTCGATCTCGACCACCTCGAGGCGGCCGATCCGCCGGCCGTTGCTGTAGGCGTCGTGCTCCGAGGTGTGGGCGTGGTCGAGGTCCTCACCGCCGGCGCGCTCGAGGGCGGCCAGGGTGGTGGGGCCGACGCGGCCGGTGGGCTGGACGCCGTTGGCCTCCTGCCAGCGCTTCAGGGCCTCCTGGGTGGTCGGGCCGAACAGGCGGGTGGGCTGCACGCCGATCCGGCGCTGCAGGTCCGCCACCGCGTCGCCCTGGTCGCCGAACCCGAGCTCGCGGCCGCTGGCGACGTGCGCCTCGAGGGGGCTGGGACGGCGAGCGGCGGGCCGCGGCTGCGGGCGCGCGCCGGCCGCGTGCGCCACCCGGGTGGCGTCGGCGGCGACCGGCCTCGGGGCGGGCGGGAGGGCGGCGACGCCCGGACCGGCAGCGGGACCCTCGCCGCTCAGGGCGGCGGTCAAGGCGCCGAGGGCGCCGCGAGTCTCGCCGGCGGGGCCCTCCGCGGCGTGGGCGGCGGGCGCCCAGCCGTCGCCGTAGCGCTCCTCGAACAGGGCGGGGACGTCGTGCCTCGCGCTGAAGCGGTCGCCGTTGAAGGTGTGGTTGCCGAGCCGCTGCCGGTTGTGCGACTGGCTGGGATCGTTGAAGGCGTACTGGGCCCTGAAGCCGGTGGCGCTCAGCAGACGGTCGATCTGGGCCGGGCTGAGGCCCTCCGCCGCCAGCCGGGCGCGCAGGCGCGCGGTGTCGCGCGCCAGCGCGATCGCGTCCGCCGCCTGCCGCATGGCCGCCGCCGAGCGCGAGCGGCGAATGCTGCCGCTGCTCACCGGCTCGTATTGGTAGCGGCCGTTGATGATGTCGCTGAGGCTGCGACCCCGGGCCATGTAGGTGCCCGGCGTGATCTTGCCGCTCTGGACCAGCGCCGTCCGGTTGAGGACCGAGCGCGCCACCAGGGCCATGCCCAGCTCACCCTCGCCCTGCGCCTCGGCCAGGACCAGGCGCTGCAGGAGGGTGTGCTCGGCGGGCGAGAGCGCGGCGTCTTGAGCCGCCGCGAGCGCGGGGGCGACCAGGAGGACCGCAGCGAGAGGCAGCGAACGCGACGTAATCAGCTTCATGGCCGGCCCTTAATCAACTCGGAGGCCGAACGGACAGGAGCGCGCAAGTGCTGCTGAGATAGGCGGTTGTGCCGGCGGGCAGTGCGGCGGGACACTCTGGTGACGCCGGGAAGCGCCACCCGCTTGGTAGCTCGTTTCACTTTCGTGACGCAGTGAAAAGAAGGCGGAGCGCCACCTCGTGGGGCGGCGCTCCGCTTCAGGGTCGACGTGTCGGGTCGGAGCTCAGCGCACCGACTCGTCGGGGTCCGCCGTCTCACCCTCGGTCTCGAGCTGGAGGCTCTTGGTGAGCTCGGGCTCCTTCCCCTCGTCCATCTCCTTGACGGCATCGGCGAACGCCTGCCGGGCCTCGGGGATCCGCTTCTCGCCCTCGATCACCTCGTGGGCCAGGTTCAGCGCCAGGATGTTGGCCGCCTCCTTGTCGCACATGGCCGAGATCTCGCCGCGGGTCCGGTCGAAGAACACGCTGCCGTCGAAGTCGGTCACCTCGTCGTACTTGTCGACGGGCGCCCGGTAGTCGGTCACCTGCTGCAGGTAATCGAGGTGCGGCTTGGGGAACTCGTGGCGGACGGGGTCGCGGAACAGCACGGTCCGCTTCCAGGGCCCGTTCGACTGCCACACCAGGATCCCGTGGGTCACCTCGTCCGGCTCGCCGTACTTGCCCATGAGCTCGCGCGCCGTCTTGCGCACCTCCTCGGGCCAGTTCTTCAGCGCCTCGTCGGCCGACTTGGGCCGCTGCCCGCGCTGGGCCTCCTCGCCCCGGAAGCGCGCCGGCAGCGTGCCCTCCTGATCGCGCTCGGCGACCTTGGCGGCCTGCCCCTCGATGATCGACTCGTCGGGATCGCCCGTCTCCCCCTCGGGGAGGGTGAACGTGAGCTGCTGGGTCAGCTCCGGCTTCTCGCCCGCCTCGAGCTGGCGCACGATCTCGGCGAACCGCTGCCGCGCCTCCTCCGCGCTCAGGTTCCCCTTGGCCACGTCGTGGGCCAGGTTGAGCGACGCGTAGTTCTGCGCCACCTGGTCCGACCTCGCCGCCAGCAGGCCGGGCGTGCGGAAGGCGAGGACGCTGCCGTTGAAGGTGGCGAGGTCGTCGTACTTGTCGACCGGCACCCGGTAGTCGATGTACTGCTCGATGTAGCCGTTGTGGGGCTGCGGGAACTGGTGGTCGACCGGCTCCCGGTAGACCACGGTCCACTTGAACGGCTGGGAGTCGCGCCACAGCACGAAGCTCTCGCCGAGCTCATGGGGTTGCCCGTACTCCTTCACCAGGCCCTCGACGGCGCGGCGCGGTCCCTCCGGCCAGCCCTCGATCACCTGCTTCAGCTCCTGGCCCACCTCCTCCTCGCCGGCCGCCTCACCTCGCGCCTGGCGGCGGGCCTCCTTCAGTCGCTCGCGCAAGCGGTCCAGCTCCCGCTGCTGCTCCTCGCGCTCCTGCTCCCGTTCGCGGTCCTGCGCGACCGCCGGCGCCGCCGACAGGCCCAGCGCGGCCGCGGCCACTGCGATCGTCCCGATCCGCCGCAGCGGATCCCACCTACGTTGGCTCGTCACATCACACCTCTCGTGCGCCGAAGGGGGTTCGTCCGCCGCTCCGGCTTGCTCGCGGGCTCCTCGGCGGCCGCGCCGCCGATCCCGTGATCCACGCGAACGCCGCGCCTGCGACGCCCGCGGGCGTGCGCCGCTGACGCTGGTGCCTGCTGGGGCGCGTGCCGCGCCGGGGGCGGACCTCGCGCGGCCCAGGGGGAGGCGTCCTCGTCTCGAGGATCCGTCTGCCGTGGCGCCTGCGCCCTGCGCGACGCTCCTGCGCCGCTGGGTATCCGGCTGGCGCGTAGCTTGCGGAGGGCTCGCGCGCCTGAACGCCCTCCACTCGTGAGCCGCCCATGTCGCGCGAGGACGCACCCCCGCTGCCCCTGTATCGGTGCACCGCCCTGCGCGCGACCGTGGTGCCCTTCGTCCTGCTGGTGCTGTTCGCGGCGACGAGCTGCGTCCAGCTGGAGGGGCTCGCCAGCGCGGCGCTCGCCGCGGAGCGGGGCCGCGAGATGGAGCGGACCGCGCGAGAGGTGCAGCGCGCGCTGCTCGAGGTGGAGGTCCACCTCACCGGTCGCTGGGTCGAAGGTCAGCCGGGGCGGACCGAGCCCCTGCCGGCGTCGACCGCCGTGGAGGCGCTGGACCGCGCCCGCCGCGGAGCACAGGCCCTGGCGGCGCGG
>JAWLGW010000547.1:0-5251 GCA_041690735.1 Planctomycetota bacterium | reverse complement strand
GCCGACCCTCGGGTCGCCGAGGCGGCGCGTCAAGGCGTGGTCCACGCCGGCGGCCCCCTGGCGATCCCCTTCCTGGAGGCAGTGATCCGCGAGACCGCCGCCACCGGCGGAAAGCTGGGCGAGGTCGCCATGGAGCGCGCCCTCGAGCTGTGGGAGCCCGAGGTGATCCCCGCCCTGGTGGCGATCCTCGAGACCCGCACCAGCGGCCCGGCGACCCTGCTGGCGACCACCCTGCGTCGCCTGGGGGAGCTCGCCATGGAGCCGGGGCCCGAGGCGGCCGCGCGCCCCTACCTCGAGCACGCGGACGCGGAGGTCCGGGAGGCGGCCAAGGCGGTGGTGGAGGCGCTCACCGGGTAGAGCCGCAGGGGGTCAGGGGGAGCCGCGGGAGGGCTGTCGCTGGAGCGCTGCTCCTCGACGCTGTCGCTGGAGCGCTGCTCCTTGCGAGGCGCTTCATCTCACGCAGAGTCGCAGGGCCGCAGCGAGCGCTCCCATGGGGAGAGGGGGACGTACGCCTCACCCTGGTTCTCCCCCAGCGGAGTCGCGCTCCACGAGCGATGGGAGTCGTGGGAGCTGCCGCTGCCGCGCGCGCGCCCGGGCGCGCGAGGCGTGGCGCGCCCCCTACTCCCCCGCGGCTCCGACCGACCTTACTCGGGCGGCAAGCCGTACCGCTCCGCCAGCCCGTGCTTGCGGAGCCGGTAGTAGAGCGTGCTGCGGTTGATCCCCAGGGAGCGAGCGGCGGCGGCCTTGCTGCCGCTCGCCTCCTCCATGGCCCGCACCAGCTCCTCGCGCTCGATCCGCTCGAGGGCCTCGGGGAGCGAGGAGCCGTCGTCCGAGCTGGCGACGATCTGCCGCTCGGGCGGGCGCGGCCGGGCGCCGAGGTCGAGGAACTTGAGGTCGGCGGCGTCGATCCGCTCGCCCTCGCTGCACAGGATCACCGCCCGCTCGACGACGTTCTCCAGCTCGCGCACGTTGCCCGGCCAGGGGTAGGAGGCCAGGCGCGCGATCGCCTCGGCGCCGAAGTCCTTGAGGTGGACGCGCCCCGCGTCCTGGGCGTGACGCCGCAAGAAGAACCGCGCCAGCTCGGGGATGTCCTGCTTGCGCTGGCGCAGGGGCGGCAGCTCGAGGGGGAACACGTTGAGGCGGAAGTAGAGGTCCTCGCGGAACTCGCCCTTGTGGACCATCTCCTCCAAATTGCGGTGGGTGGCGGCGATCACCCGCACGTCGACCTTCACGGTCTCGGTGCCGCCCACCCGCTCGAACTCCCGCTCCTGCAGGACGCGCAGCAGCTTGGTCTGCATGGCCTGGGATACGTCGCCGATCTCGTCCAGGAACAGGGTGCCGCCGTCGGCGAGCTCGAACCGACCCGGCTTGCGCCGGTCCGCGCCGGTGAAGGCCCCCTTCTCGTGGCCGAACAGCTCGCTCTCGAGGAGGGTCTCGGGGAGCGCCGCGCAGTTGAGCTTCACCAAGGGGCGCTCGGCCCGCGGGCTGGCGTAATGGATCGCCCGCGCCACCAGCTCCTTGCCGGTCCCGGTCTCGCCGCGGATCAGCACGGTGGAGCGGGTGGGGGCGACCTTCTTGACGTTCTCGATCACGTCGCCGAGGCCGCCGTCGGTGCCCACGATGTCCGACCAGTCGTACTCCGAGCGGCGGATCTCGTCCTCGAGGTAGGCGTTGACGGCGCGCAGCTGCTCGATCAGGCGGCGGTTCTCCCGCACCAGCTCGTAGCTGTCGATCGCCCGCCGGATCGTGATGCGCAGCTCGTCGGCGTTCCACGGCTTGACGACGTAGCGGTACACGTCGCCCTTGTTGACCGCGTCGAGGATCGAGCTGGCGTCCTTGTAGGCGGTCACCACCATGCGGACCGTCTCGGGGCGGATCGCCTTGGCCTCGACCAGCAGGTCGACCCCCGACATGCCGGGCATGCGCTGGTCGGTGAGCAGCACCGACGCCTCGTGCTCCCGCAACAAGTCGAGGGCCTCGGCGCCGCTGGAGGCGAGGTACAGCTGAAAGTCACGCCGGAAGTTGAGCCGGAACGCCTGGAGCTGGTCGGCCTCGTCGTCGACGACGATGACGCGGTACGTGCTGTAGTCCCGGTCGCTCACGGGAGCCGATCTTAGCCGAGGGGTCCGGCAGCGGCCACGCGGCGGTTACTCCCCCGCCGACTGCAGCGGGATGCGCGCCGAGGAGAGGATCGAGCTCGAGGCGCGCGGAGATGCGGGCTCCGGCCCCGGCTCGAGGGGGAGCTCCAGCACGAAGTGGGCGCCGCGCCAGCGGCGGCGGGCCTCGATGGTGCCGCCGTGCTTCTCCGCCACGCCCAGGCAGATCGACAGGCCCAGGCCGGTGCCCTTGCCGGGCTCCTTGGTGGTGAAGAAGGGCTCGAAGATCTTGGGGAGGTTCTCCTTGGGGATCCCGGGGCCGTTGTCGTCGAGCTCGATGCGGACCCGGTCGTCGCCAGCCCGCCGGGCCCAGATGCGGATCCGACCGCTCCCCTCGATCGCCTGGGCCGAGTTGGTGACCAGGTTGACGAACAGCTGGGACAGCAGGCCCGGGAACGCCTTGAGCCGCAGCGGCTCGCCGTCCACCGCGGGCACGTCGAGGGTGACCTGCACCCGCCCGTCGGGCCCCAGCTCCCGCTCGCAGGCCGCCACCGCCTCCTCGATCACCGGTCGCAGCTCCACGGTCTCGAGGTCGGCGGTGGTGAGGCGGGAGAACTCGCCCAGGTCGCGGACGATGTTGATGGCGCGGGTGACCGAGCGCGCCAGGACCTCCACCGCGGCGGCGGCGTCGTCGAGGTCCTCCACCACCGCCGGGTCGAGGGGCCCCGCCGTCGGCTCGTCCGCCGGCTCGTCCGTCGGCTCGTCCGTCGGCTCGTCCGCCGGCTCGTCGCTCGCGCCGGGCGCTGGGGCCTCGGCCAGGCGCGCCCGGAGGCCGTCGATCGCCGCCTGCAGGGGCGGGATCATGTTCTGCGCCGCCGACAGGGGGTTGTTGAGCTCGTGGTTGAGCCCGTGGACCAGCCGACCGAGCGAGGCGTGCTTCTCGTTCAGGATCAGCTGCTCCTGCGCCTCCTTCAGCTGGCGGTGCGCCTCGTTCAGCCGCCGGTGCGCCTCGGCCAGGCGGTTCGCCTCCTCCAGGCGAGCCTGCAGCGAGTCGCGCTCGACCAGCACCGCGATCAGGTCGTTGAAGCTCTCCACCAGGGTGCCGATCTCGTCGCGGCGGTAGATCTCCACCCGGACCGACAGGTCCCCCGCCCGCACCCGCTTGATCCCCTCCGACAGCTCGAAGATCGGCTTGAGGATCCGGGTCGACATCAGCTTGTACAGGGCGTACCACAGGAGCGCGATCACGGCCATCGCGCCCAGCAGCAGCAGGGTGATCGTGCGCAGGAACGCGGTGCGAGCGCCGCCGCGGGCGAGCGAGAACACGAGCACCCCGTGGTGCTGCCCCGCGTCGTCGATCAGCGGCAGCGCGAACTCGACGATCTCCTCCCCCTCCTTGGTGAACCGCCCGAAGCTCTGGCCCGGCGCCGCGATCACCGCGTCGCGGTTGGTCGCCTTCTGGGCGTTCTCGACGTGCGACTCCTCGGGGCTGTACTCCCGAGTGGTGCTGCCCAGCGCGACCACCTGCTGGCGCTGGGCGTCGAACACCACCGCGCTGACCACGTCCAGGCCGCGGTCGTCCTCGGGGTGTGTGCTCATGAGGCTCGACAGCAGGCGCTCGAGGTCCTGGCGCGGATCGGGACCCGCCAGCGCCTCGGCGCAGGCGATCGCCAGCACCCGGCCCATGGCGCGGCCGCGAGCCTCCACGTACTCCACCCGGTGGAAGCGGCGCACCTGGTACAGGCCGATCCCGCCGATGACCAGGAAGGTGATCACGGCGCACAGCCCGATGATCCGGTGCAGCTCGGTCTTGAGGCGCATGCTGAGTCATAGCCTAATCCGGGCGGAGCGTCCCAGGGCGGAGCCGGGTTGCCTTCCGGACAGGGCCCGGCCACGATGCGCCCGTGCAGCGGCCCCGTGGGTTCACCTTGATCGAGGTCCTCATCGCCGTGGTGGTGCTCGGCGTGGGCGTCCTCGGTGTCGTCGCCCACCGGGCCTGCCTCCTCCTGCCCCACGGCAGCTACGAGCGGCTCCTCTACCCTCGCGCCGAGGACGACGCGGGCGAGGAGAACGGGCGGGGCGACCTCGGCGCCGCCCGGGACGACCGGGAGGCGCAGCGGACGGGCGAGCCGCTGGTGCGGCAGGTGTATCCCCTCGAGGCGCTGCGGCAACCTGCGCGTCACTCCGGAGTCGCCCCGTGAACCTGTTCGGTCCCCTCCTCCACCCCGCGTCCGGACGCTGCGCCCTCGTCGGCATGGTCCACCTGCTGCCGCTGCCCGGGAGTCCCCGCTGGGGGGGCTCCATGCAGGACGTCCTCGACGCGGCCCACCGGGACGCCGAGGCGCTGCTCGACGGCGGCTGCGACGCATTGATGGTCGAGAACATGGGCGACGTGCCCTACCTGCGCGGTCGCCTCGACCCCGAGACGGTCGCGGCCGCGACCCGGGCCGTGGCGCTGGTGAGCGCGCTGGGCGCGCCGACCGGGCTGCAGCTCCTGGCCGGCTGCAACCGCGACGCGCTCGGCGTCGCCTGCGCCGCCGGGGCCACCTTCTTGCGGGCCGAGGCCTTCGCCTACGCCCACGTCGCCGACGAGGGGTGGCTCGACGCCAGCGCGGGCGAGCTGTTGCGGGCGCGGCGGGCGCTGGGGGTGGAGGTCGCTGTGTGGGCCGACGTGAAGAAGAAGCACGCCGCGCACGCCGTGACCGGCGACCTCGACCTCGAGGAGGCGGCGCGGGGGACGGCCTTCTGCGGCGCCGACGTGCTGGTGGTCACCGGCGCCCGCACCGGCGCGCCCACGGCGGTGGGCGACGTAGAGCTCGCGAGGCGCGCCGGCCTGCCGGTGGCGGTGGGCTCGGGCGTCACCCCCGAGGACGCGGGCGCCCTGGCCCGCGAGGCGGCGGCCCTGATCGTGGGCTCCTCGCTGAAGCACGACGGCGACTGGCGGCGCGCGGTCGACCCCGAGCGGGTGCGGGCGGTGCGGGCGGCGCTGGGCTAGCCGCTATGGGCGCCATCGGCCTCCGTCGCAGCCGGCCGCTGCGCGGGGTCGATCCCCAGTCGCTCCCACAGGGCGCGGTCCGGCAGGTGGGTGGGCCGCACGTTCTGCAGGGCCGCCATCACCGTCGCCCGCACGTTGGGGATCCGCTGCTCGAGGTCGG
>JAWLGW010000546.1:0-5253 GCA_041690735.1 Planctomycetota bacterium | reverse complement strand
GGCGGCCTCGAAGATCAGCGTGCGGGTCCAGCCGCTGCTGGGCTCGGCGTCGGCGTCGTGGATCAGCTCCACCGCGAGCCCGCACTCGCGCTGCATGCGCAGCGCCAGCGCCCGCAGCGCCGGGATCAGCCCCCGCTCGTGCAGCAAGGGCGGCCGGAGCTCGACGGTCAAGTTGCGGCAGGTCTCGAGGGCCTCGCCCAGCAGCAGCTCCGCCTCGCCCACCGCCTGCGCCGCCGGCCGCGGCAAGGCCGCGCCCTGCGCGCCCACCGACAGGCGCAGCCGCGCGGCCGTGAGCAGCTGTTGCAGCTCGTCGTGGACGCGCCGCGCGATCCGCGCCCGCTCCCGCTCCTCGACCCGCGTCAGCTCCTCCGCCAGGCGCCGCGAGCGCGCCACCTGGTCCCGCAGCCGCTCCGTCCGGTCGGACACCCGGGCCTCGAGCTCGGTGGCCAGGCGCACCAGCTCCTGCTCGAGCGTCTTGCGCTCGTGGATCGAGACCATGACGCCGATCCAGGCCGCCACCCCATCGTCCTGGCGCGCGGGCACGGCGTGCACCTGGTGCCACACCCACGCCGCGTCGCTGGCCCGCCGCAGGCGGACGTCCGCCCACAGCTCCTGCCCCGTCCGCAGGCTCCGCCACCAGCGGAGCTCGACCTCGCGGCGGTCGCCGAGGTGGATCGCCTCCAGCCACCCGCCGGCGTCGCGCAGCGCCTCCGCCTCGAGGCCGACGTAGGCCAGCAGCCGCTGGTTCGCGTGCTGGTGGCTGCCGTCGGGCCCGGCGATCCACACCATCTCCCCCACGAGATCGACGAACTGTTGCAGCGGCGCGATCACGTTGCTCCTGACCTGGCCGTCCCCGAGGACGGGCGTCCCGTAGTTCCGTGGCGCGAGCCGGGTCCGATGGGGCCTGCCCGCCGCGGTCTCTGCAAGGGGTCGATCCGGCTCCCCCTCTCGCGCGCTCACGTCGCCGCCGCGCCCGCCAGCGCGAGCACCGTCTCGACCAGCTTGCGCGGGTCTCCACCCTTGGACAGGTAGCCGGCGGCCCCGGCGCCGCGCATCGACTCGGCGGTGCTCTCGTCGTCGTGGACCGACAGGCCGACCACCGCGACGGCGGGCCACCGCTCCTTGATCCGGCGGGTGGCCTCGATCCCGTTGAGCGCCGGGAGGTTGACGTCCATGACCACGAGGTGCGGGTGGAGCGCCTCGACGAGGTGGAGCGCCTCCAGCCCGTCCGCGGCCTGCGCCACCACCTCGATCCGGGGGTCCTCGCCCAGCAGGTTCGCGATCCCCTCCCGCACGATCCGGTGGTCGTCCACCACCAGGACCCGCACCACCACGCCCTCCTGCAGGCGGCCGTGGGGGCGGTGGCGAGCGGCGCGGCGGGCGCTCGCCAGGCCGCGGCGGCGCGGCCCGTCGTAGCGGAGGGGCACCCGCAGCGACACGGTCGTCCCCTCACCGGCGCGGGTGCGCACGGTCACCCGCCCGCCCAGCGCCGTGAGCCGCTCTCGAATGCTGAACAGCCCCAGCCCGCCGCGGGAGTGCTCGACGGCCTCCGGGTCGAACCCGCGCCCGCGGTCCTCGACCGACAGCACGGCGTCCTCGCCGTCGCGGACCAGGCGCACCGTCGCCTCGAGGAGGCCTGCGTGCTTGACGGTGTTGAACAGGAGCTCGCGGGTGGCCTCGAACAGGAAGGCCCTCACCTGCTCGTCGGCGGGCTCGACCGCGCCGTCGGCGACGAGGTCCACCGTCAGCTCCTGCTGCTCCTGCATGCGCCGCACCAGCCAGCGGAGGGCCGGCACCAGCCCGTCCTCGTACAGCACGGGCGGCCGCAGCTCGGCGGTCAGCGAGCGGGCGGTCTGCAGCGCCTCGCCCAGGAGCGAGTCGGCGGCGTCGAGCGCCTGGCTCCCGTCGGCGCTCATGCGTCCCAGGCCGATCCGCATCCGGGTCGCGACCAGGAGCTGCTGCAGGTGGTCGTGGATCATGGCGGCCAGCCGCTTGCGCTCGCGCTGCTCGGCCGCCGTCAGCTCGAGGGCCAGCCGGCGCAGCTGCTCGGCCTGGTGGCGCAGCTTGGTGGTGCGCTTGTCGACCTGCTGCTCGAGGTGCGCGGCCATGTCGATCAGCTGCTGCTCCGCCACCACGCGGTCGTGGATGTTGGTGCAGGTGCCGAACCAGCGCTCCAGGCGCCCGTCCGGCCCCCGGCGGGGGACGGCGTGCGCGCGGTGCCAGATCCACATGCCGTCGGCGCCGCGGCGCACCCGCAGCTCCGCCCAGAACTCCTCACCGCTGCGGACGGCCCGCTGCCAGCTGGCCCGGGCGATCTCGCGGTCGTCGGGGTGGAGGCACTCCAGCCAGGTGCTGGCGTCGGCCAGGTCCGCCCCGTCGCGCCCCAGGAAGGCGATGGTCCGCCGATTGGCGTACTCGTAGCGCCCGTCGGGCGAGGCGGTCCACACCATGTGGCCGATCGACTCGGCGAGGTCGCGGAACCGGCCCTCGCTGTCCCGCAGCCGCTGCTCGGTCTCGCGGCGACAGGACAGGTCGCGGGCGACGCCCATGACGTGGAGGCGCCCCCCGAGGTCGACCGTCTTGATGCTGATCTCCACGGGGACCTCGCTCCCGTCCTGGCGGCGCAGCGCGTCCTCCAGCAGGGCCTCTCCCCGGGCCCGCAGCCGCTCGATCACCTCCGCCTCGCGCTCCGCGTCTCCCGCGAACGCGGTCACGTCCGCGGGCGTCAACGCCAGCAGCTCCTGGCGGCTGTAGCCCAGGATCCGACAGGCCTCGTCGTTCACCTCCAGGAAGCGCCCCAGCCGCTCGCCGGGCGCCGGCAGCCGGCACACGCCGATCGGGTCGAACGCGTTGCGCAGCAGCGTTCGGTAGCGGGCCTCGCTCTCGCTCAGCGCGCGCTCCGCGTCGCGAGGGCGGGTGATGTCCAGCATGGTGGTCAGGAACACCTGCCCGCCTCCTGCCGGGGCGGGGACCGGAGCGCCGTCGAAGCGGCCGACCCAGGAGCGCCCGCCGCGCCGGTCCCGCACCTCGACTTCGAGGGACGCGAACGACTCGCCCCGAGCCGCGCGCGACAGGGGCCAGTCGCGGAAGGAGACCGGCGCCCCGTCGAGGGTGCGCAGCGCGTAGCGACGCTCCAGCCCCTCGCGGTCGCGGAGCAGCTCGGTCGCGACCTCGTCCGGCTCGAAGCCGCACAGCGCTCGACCGGCGCTGTTGAGCAACACCACCCTGCCCTCGACGTCGTGGACGCACACCCCGCAGGGGATGGCGTCGACGAGCCACGCCAACTCACGCAGCCCCGTCGTCTGCCGCTCGCGCGACGACGCCGGCTCACCAGTTTTCTGCTGCACGTTCCGTCCCCGACCTTGTGCGCTCTTCCCGATGGGAGTCTACACGTCTGCCGCGGAGCGCAAGGGGGCTCTCGGAGTCCGAAAGGGGGAGGCCGCGTCAAGGTCCAGGCACGGCAAGGCCGGTCGAGCAGCGCTCGGCTTGCGATCGCCGAGCGAGCGCGGAGAGGGCGGCGACCGCACGCGCACACCCTACTCGGCCAGGCGGATCCCCGTGAACGCCCACCGGTCGTGGGGATAGAAGAAGTTGCGGTAGGAGACCCGCAGGTGGTCGCGCGGCGTGGCGCAGCACCCGCCCCGCAGGACGAGCTGACTGCACATGAACTTGCCGTTGTACTCGCCGAGCGCCCCCCCGAAGGGACGGTAGCCGGGGTAGGGAGCGTAGGGGCTCTGGGTCCACTCCCAGGCGTCACCGAGCGCCTGCCGAACGGGGCCGCCGCCCGTCGCGGCCCCTGGGTGGAGGGGGCTGGTCGCCGGGTCGTCCAGGAGCCGGGCGGCAGGCTCGTGCGGCTGCTGGCGCGCGGCGTGCTCCCACTCGGCCTCGGTCGGCAGGCGCTTGCCCGCCCAGCGTGCGTAGGCGTCCGCCTCGTAGTAGCTGAGGTGGGTGACCGGCGCGGAGGGGTCGAGGGGAGCCAGGCCGTGCAGGGTGTACTCGTGCGGCTCCCCCTCCGCGGTCCGCCAGTACAGCGGCGCCTCCCAGCCGCGCTCCTGGACGAGGGACCATCCGTCCGCCAGCCACAGCTCGACTCGCCGATAGCCGCCGTCCGCGACGAACTGCAGGTATTCCCCGTTCGTCACCAGGCGGTCCGCGAGGGCGAAGTCGACCAGGTGGACCTGGTGGGCGGGCCGCTCGTTGTCGAAGGCGAACCCCTCCCCCGGGTCGCCCACCCGGACGAGCCCGCCCTCGAAGCCGACCATGCTGAGGGGCGTCGCCGCCGCCGCCGCGAGCGTCGCCTCGCGATACGGCGGGTGGAGGGGGTTGGTGCCGAGGATGTGCTTGACGTCCATGAGCAGCAGCTCCTGGTGCTGCTGCTCGTGCTGCAGGCCGAGCTCGATCCGGAACCGCAGCTCGGGGTCGGCGGGGAGCTCGGCGATCAGGGCCTCGACGTCCGCGTCGACGGCGCGCCGGTAGGCGTGCACCTCGGCCACGGTCGGGCGGGAGAGGGTGCCGCGCCGCGGGCGCGGGAACGGCTCGCCCACGCCCTGGTAGTAGCTGTTGAACAGCCGGTGGTAGGCCGGATCGCGCCGGGGCCGCTCCGGGTCCTGGTAGCCCAGCACGAAGGTCTCGAAGTACCAGGAGACGTGCGCCAGGTGCCACTTGGGCGGGCTGACCTCGGCCATGGTCTGGACCACGTGGTCCTCGATGGCCAGGGGCGCGCAGATCGCCTCGCTGAGGCGGCGCACCCGGCGGTAACGGTCGAGCAGGTCCATGCGCGGGCTCCTCGGCACATGGTAGCGAGGAGGTGTGAAGGAGGCGCAGGGGTATGGGGGGAGCCGCGGGAGCGCTGCCGCTACCCCAGCGGCTCCCCCTCGTCGGCCCACGCGCTCACGTAGCCGCCCGCCGCCTCCACGGCCTCCAGCAGGCCGGCGTAGTAGGGGTGCTGCCCCACGGTGCCGGTGTCGGCCACGACCAGCAGGAAGCGGCGGGCGCGGGTGATCGCCACGTTGGTGCGCCGCAGGTCCGCCAGGAAGCCGACCTGCCCGCGGTCGTTGCTGCGGACGAGGTCCACCACCACCGCCTCGTTCTCGCGCCCCTGGAAGCCGTCCACCGTGCGCACCTCCAGCCCCGCCTCGCGCTCGGCGGCCAGGAGGTCGCGCAGCAGGCGCACCTGGGCGTCGTAGGGGGCGATCACCGAGATCAGGCTGGGAGCCAGCCCGCGGGAGATCAGGCGCCGCACCTCGGCGGCGG
>JAWLGW010000545.1:0-5254 GCA_041690735.1 Planctomycetota bacterium | reverse complement strand
GTCCAGGGGACGAGGCGTTGATCGGAGCCGGCTCGATCCCCGGAGGGTGGGCCGAGCCGGACCCGCCGAGCGGGTCCGGCCCAGCCCAGGGGGACGAGGCGATGTGAGGGTCGCTGGTGCGAAGGGCGGACCACTCGGCCTCGCTCCCTAACCCGAGCTCGACAAGGCGCCGCCGACCGTGTGCGCGCCGTTGGTGCGCCGCTTGGGGAGGAAGATCGCGGCGTCCCCGCGGATCTTCCGCACCCGCTCCTCGAGGCGCGACTGGCGCAACACGAGGGCTTCGCGGGGGAGGAGCCCGATCGTGTGCAGGATGCGGCCCCAGCGGTGGCACCAGTCGTGGCGGAGCAGCACGTTGACCATGTTGCTCTGGCGAATGCGGGCCACCCGCTCGGGATCCGCCTCCAGCGCGTCGATGACGCTGGCCACGTCGGAGGTGCCGAAGCGGAGCGGGATCACCGCGTCCTCCCAGCCGAAGTTCTCCTCGAAGGAGCGCCGCCGGGGCGGCTCACCCAGCAGGACCGCGCCGCCGGCCGCGCCCTCGAAGAAGCGATAGCCCAGCTCCTCCTGTCCGTGGGTGTGGTCGGGGCGGGTGATCTTGGCCCGGTTGGCCAGGAAGTAGCGGGTCCGCTGGATCAGGCTCGCCAGGCGCAGGCGGTGGTCGAGGATGTCGGTGACCCGCTTCCCCTCTATGGACGAGTGCAGGTAGAACCAGCCGCGCTCTTGCGTCAACCGCTGCAGCGCCCGGTGGGTGGCGAGGGATCGACGGCCCATGTTGTAGACGTCGATCACCCGCTCCGGCGGGCGGGGGAGCGGCGAGAACCGCAGCGCATCCACGGCCGCCGGCAGATAGAAGGTGGGGCGCCGCGTCGCTTCGGCCACCGCCTCCACCGACCCCTCGCAGCCCGTGAACACGTAATCGAACTGCGACAGCAGCTCCATCTCCCCCTTGCGGTGCGGCACCTGCCAGGCCCACACCTCGTCGATGTAGGCCACCGTCAGCCGGCAGCGCCGGCGCCAGGGGTCGAGGGGGCCCATGAGCAGCAGGTCGGCGGCGCTCTGGCACACCGCCAGGAGCACGTCGACGTCCTCCTCCAGGGGGCAGCGCGCCGGCACGGGCAGCCGGCGGCCCAGCGGCGGCACCGCCCGGCGGACCCGCGACACGGCGCGCTGCATCAGCGGGGGCACGGCGCTGGGGCGGCTCGGCGCGCAGATGACCGCGTCGTCCACCTCGGCGATGACGTCCTCGAGCTCGTAGGTGCCCGCCCGCGCCGGCGAGGGCAGCATGTTCCTGAGCGAGAACACCGCCGCCCGCGGCCGGGGCGTCCCCTGCGGCGCCACGCCGTCCATGACCTGGGGGTGGTCGCTGCTGCTCATCAGCCTGCCTCCTGCGCGAGGAGCTCCACCCGGTCCCCCAGCACGGTCCGGACGCTGGCGCCGACGCCATGCCGGGCCAGCTCCTGCGCCACCTCCTGGGCGTAGATCGGGTTGAGCACGATGACGTCGTCGGGGCGATAGTCCCGCAGCTCCGCCGGGCCGATCACGCGCTGGCCCGTCCCAGGGATGAACTTCCCCTGCTTGTGCGGGTTGATGTCGACCACTCGCTCGATACGCCCTGCGTCCTCGACCGCGGTCAGGAAGGCGACGCACTTGGAGCCGGCGCCCCACAGCACGCTGCGCTTGGAGGCCGCGGCGCTCCTCCACAGGTGGAGGCGCCAGGCGTCGAGGCGAGCGCGGCACGTCTCTTCGAACGACGCCACCTCGAGCGCCAGCCGCTCCAGGTCGTCGGGGGCGGCGCCCGTCGAGCTGCCGGCGACCGTGGGGCGGGCCAGCACCAGCACGTACTGCTCGTCGTACACCCGCGAGGTCTCCAGCACCTCGAAGCCCGCGCGCTGCATGAGGCGCGCCATGCTGCCCTCGCTGAAGTAGGAGCAGTGCTCGTAGTACAGGTCCCAGTAGGCGCCCTCGCTCAGCACCCGGCGGACGTCCGGGACCTCGAACACCACCAGCGTCCCCAGCCGCTCGCCTACGTGGCGGCGAACGCCGGCCAGGAAAGAGAGCGTCTGGTCGATGTGCTCCAGTGTGTGCCGGCACACGATCACGTCGGCCTCGATCGCGTGGTGGCGCTCGGAGTACTCCTCGCGCAGCACCTCGATCCGGCGGCGATAGCGGGCCCCGATCCGCGCCGGCTCGGCCGCCGGGTCGACGCCGATGCCGCGGTTCCCGCCCAGCTCGCACAGGAGCTCGAGGAACTCGCCCTTGCCGCAGCCGATCTCCAGCACCCGCCGCCGCTGCACGCCGTGACGCTCCACGAGGTCGCGCGCCAGCTGGCGGGCGAAGGCGTTGAAGGTGCCCGAGTAGTGCTGGGACGGTTCATACGGCTCGCTGTAGGCGGTGCGGGTCGGGTCGAAGGTCGTGTTGCCGATGAACCCGCAGCCGGAGCAGAAGGCGAGGCGCAGGTCCCCTCGGGGGAACTCGCGCGCCTCGCGCTCGTCGTCGAGCAGCACGCAGCTGCTGACCGGGACGTCCCGCTGCTCGTAGAACACCCACTGCCGGGAACCGAGGCAGTTGGGGCACGAGCGGTCGAGCGGGATCAGGGGGGGGAAGGTCGTCCGCATGTGTCCTCCGCCCTACACGATCCGCGGGGAGGGGAGGGGAACGATGAACTTGCCGCCGCGCCGGCGGTACTCGGCCTGCTGCTGGAGGATCTCCTCCTCGAGGTTCCAGGGCAGCAGCAGCACGTAGTCGGGCTGGTCGTCCAGCACGCGCGAGGGCGGGTCGACCGCCACCTCGAGGCCCGGCATGACGCGTCCCTGCTTGTGCGGGTTGCGGTCCACCACGAAGTCGATCAGCCCCGGGTCCACGCCCATGGCGCTCAGCAGCACCACGCCCTTGGCGGGGGCGCCGTAGGCGGCGATCGTCGCGCCTTCGCTCTTGAGCCGGCGCAGCAGGGCGTGGAGCTCGGTGAGCAGCTCGGTGGTCCGGGTGGCGAACGTCTGGTACGCCTCTCGGCCGTCCACGCCCCACTCCCGCTCCTCGGCCAGGAGCGCCTCGACCCGGGGGCGGGGGCCAGGCCTGGCGGCCGCGGTGACGCGCAGCGACCCGCCGTGGGTCGGGACCCGCTCCACGTCGACGAAGTGGAGGTCGTGCCGCGCCAGCAGCCGGTCGATCGCCACGCCGCTGAAGTAGCACAGGTGCTCGTGGTAGATCGTGTCGAACTCACGCCGGTCGATCATGTCGCGGACGTAGGGGAACTCGAACACCGCCGCCCCATCGTCCGCCAGGAGCGTGCGCACCCCGGCCAGGAACCCGTTGGTGTCGGCGACGTGGGCGAGCACGTTGAGGCCCAGGATCACGTCGGCCCGGCGCCCCGAGTCGCGCAGCTCCTGCGCCAGCTCCCGCCC
Source organism: Planctomycetota bacterium (assembly GCA_041690735.1). Lineage (GTDB taxonomy): Bacteria > Planctomycetota > J058 > J058 > J058 > JAWLGW01. The sequence goes on along the minus strand of JAWLGW010000545.1, from coordinate 1,853 downwards.
GAAGAAGGCGCACAGCGAGGGCACGCCGCGGGCGCGGGCGATCGCGACCGGGCCGGCGGCGGGGTCGATCCCCAGCGCGGGGACGCCCCGCGCCACGAAGTTCGACAGCATGTAGCCGTCGTTGCTCGCCAGCTCGACGACCAGGCTCTCGGAGCCGAGCCCCCGCTCGTCGATCAGCTTCTCGGCGAGCTCTCGGCAGTGGGCCACCCAGCTGTCCGACCACGAGGCGTGGTAGGGATAGTCGGCGGTGAACAGCACCTCGGGCGGGACGGTCTCGATGATCTGCACCAGGGTGCAGTCCTCGCAGCGGGCCAGCTCCAGGGGGTGGCGGGCGGCCGGCGCTGCGTCCGGCTGATGGAAGTCGCCCACGATCGGCATGGGGCCGAGGTCGAGGATCGGCTGCAGGCCTCCCCGGCCGCAAGAGCGGCACGACGCCTCACGGCAGCGATCGGCGAACGCGGCGGGGATCGCCTGGACCGCGGCGGCGCCGCCGCTCTCGAGGGCGGCGGCCTTGGGGTCGATCGGCTTGCTCATCGTTCCTCCTCCTCAGCTCGTCGCCCGCACGGCGGTCGAAGCGGCCTGGCGTCGCGCCACGGGCGCGGACGTGTCCTCGGGGTCGAGGGGGGGCGGCGGGGCCGTGAAGCGCAGGTCGGGCCGCAGCGTGCCCTCGGCCAGCAGGTGACGCAGGTGGGCCAGCCGCTGGTAGCGCGTACCCTCGAACTGCGTCAGCGAGAGGCCGCGGGTGCGGTACGCCTCGAGGAGCTCCTGGGCGCCTCTCCGCACGGTCCAGCGCGCCACGAACCCCAGCAGCTCCTCGGCCTTGGCGCAGTTGACGCGGTAGTTGCGCTGGTCGGCCGAGGCCCCGGCCGCGATCTCCACCTCGCTGTCCGGCACCGTCTCCGCGACGATGTGCGCCAGGTCCCGGATGCGGTAGTTCTCCTCGCTGTGCCCGATGTTGAACACCTCGTCGTGGATCACCTCCCGGCGGGCCTCGGTCACCGCGACGAAGGCCCGCGAGATGTCCTCGATGTGCACCAGCGGCCGCCAGGAGCCGCCGTCGCTCTTGAGGTGCACCTTGCCGGTGCAGAAGGCCCAGGCCACCAGGTTGTTGAGCACCAGGTCGAAGCGGATCCGCGGCGAGACCCCGTAGGCGGTGGCGTTGCGCAGGCACACGGGCGAGAACTCGTCGGAGGCGAGCCCGTGCAGCGCCTCCTCGACCTGCGCCTTGGAGACGGCGTACGGCGTCACCGGGTGGAGCGGCGACTCCTCGGTCAGGATCACGTCATCGCTCTCGGAGGCGCCGTAGACGCTGCAGGAGGAGGAGAAGGCGAACCGGCGCACGCCGGCGGCCTTCGCCATCTCGGCCAGGCGGACCGAGGCCTGATGGTTGATGTCGTCGGTCAGCTGGGGGTCGAGGTCGCCCAGCGGGTCGTTGGAGAGCGCCGCGAGGTGGAGGACCGCGTCGAAGCCGGCGAGGTCGTCGGGCCGGACGTCGCGCACGTCCTTGTCGATGGTGGGGATCGCGGGCGGCTCCGGCCCGTAGCTGCAGGCGCGGAAGATGTCGCTGTCGAGCCCCACCACCTCGTAGCCGCGCTCCAGCAGGAGCGTGGACAGCACGGTACCGATGTAGCCGCGGTGTCCGGTGAGCAGGACCCTGTTGATCGCGCGCGACTTGGTCGAATCCATGGGCTGGCTGCCTCCTCTGCGCGCTGGGCAGCAACCGCGGGGCCGTAGGGCTGCGTCCCCGCAAGCCCTCGCCGAGGCCCCGGCGCCGCGGCGCCTGGAGGTCGGCGGCCGGGCGCCGCGGGGGCGGAGATCCCCAGCCGGTGGGGAAACTCCCGAGCGGGACGGGA
>JAWLGW010000544.1:0-5256 GCA_041690735.1 Planctomycetota bacterium | reverse complement strand
GCACCAGCGCCGCGGCCCCGTCCGCCAGGGCGAAGCCGCGCCGGCTGCGGTCGAAGGGGCGGCAGGCGCGGGCGGGGTCCTCGCCCGCGAGGTCGGGGGCGACCGCGCCCAGGGCGTGGAAGCCGACCAGGTAGAAGGGCGTGAGCATGTCGCTCGAGCCGCCGGCCACGCAGGCGCGGGCGCGCCCGGCGCGGATCGCGTGAAACGCCTCGCCGATCGCCTGGGTGGACGAGGCGCAGGCCAGCGCCACCATGCGCCGCGGCGGCGCGTGGCGGGGCGCCAGAGCGGCGAAGGTCGCCCCCGCCCGCTGGGTCGCGCCGGCCCCGAAGGTGTCGAGGCCGCAGCCCCACAGGAGCCCTGTGTCGCCGGCCGCCAGGCCCGCCTCGCCCAGCGCCGCGTCGATCGCCCGGCGAGCGAGGGCTTCGCCCCGTCCGGCGGTCAGCTCCAGCGTCCCCGGGACCGCGCCGCCGCTCGTGACCGGCAGGGCGGCGGCGGCGAAGGGCGCCTGCTGCGCCACCGCGGCGCGCCCCGCCAGCAGGCCCTCCCACAGGGGCGTCAGCCCCTCACCCAGCGCCGACAGCGCGCCCACCCCGGTCACGACCACGCGCTGGCTCACCCGGTGCGCTCCAGGACGACCGCGATCGCGTCCAGGCCGTCGCCGTGCTCCGGCGGCACCTCCCACCGCGTCGTCCCGGCCTCGACGCGGTGGATGGCGCGCAGCAAGGCGCTCAGCCCCGCCGCCGCGCTGGGCGCGGGCTCCGCCGCGGCGCCGGGCCGCCGCTCGACCGCCACCACCCGCAGGCGCGGCCCCTCGGGCGGCGGCGTGGCGGAGAGCGCGATCGCCACCCCGAGGGCCCCCTCGCGCACGTCGAGCCCCTCCTGCTCGCCGGCGAGCAGCAGCGCCTCGCCGTCGCCGTCCCCCACCCGCTGAAGAGCCGCCTCCAGGGCGCACCAGGCCTGCCCCGCCCCGCCGCCGAACCCGGCGCACTCGGCGTGGTTGCCCAGCTCGATCGCGAGCGCCGACAGGGCCAGGTTGTCGACGGCGTGCAGGGTGTGGACCGGGTTGATCCGCACCTCGCGCAGGTCGCGGCCGGCGGCCACCCGCTCGACCCACCGCAGCAGCTCGGGCGAGCCGTTGCGGCAGGGGGCGAGGGACAGCAGCGCCGCGCTCGCCGGATCGCGCAGGGCGGCGGCCACCTCGAAGGCGGCCGCCAGGGCGAGCTGGACCGGCAGGTTGAACCGGCGGATCGCGCGGACGCGCTCGGGCCCCAGGGCCGTCAGGTCCGCGGGCTGCGTGGTGGCGCTCGCGATCAGGTAGCCCACGCCGCCTCCGGGGCCGCGGCGGCGCAGGCCCAGGCGAGGGCCCACGCGTCGGTCGAGGTCCCGCGGCAGCGCACCGGCGGACCCAGCCCCTCCACCTCGAGGAGCCCGGGCGCGAGGCGGCGCACGCTCGCCTGACCCTCCAGGAGGGAGGCTACGCTGGCGCGCCGCAGCTTGAGCGCGCATTCCACCGCGGCCCAGGCCAGGCAAGGGTCGAGCTCGGCCGTCCCGGGGCCGATCCGTGTGCCGACCCGCGCCCCGACCCGCGCCAGGATCCGGGGCAGCCGCCGCTCGTGCTCCCGCGCGCACAGGTCGACCGCGACCGGCGCCGGGCCGCGCCTCCAGGCGACCGCCACCCAGTCGCCGTCGTGGCTGAGCGACAGGGCCAGGGGGAGCGGGACGGAGCCAGGGCCCACCGCCCGCGGCGCCCCGTCCGGGTCCGCCAGCACGGCCGCCTGGTCGGCGGCCGCTCCCAGCCCTCGGCGCAGGCTGCGTCGCGCGGCGACTCGCCCCCGGATCCACTCGGCCCGGCGGGCCGAGCCGAAGGCGGGGTCGAGGGCCGCCCGCTCGGCGGGGGTGAGGGCGTCCACGCTCGCCGGGAGCGCCGCGGCCGCGAACAGGTGCACCTGGACCGGGGCGCTCATAGGCCGAAGTACACCGGGTGGTTGCCGCGCTGCACCTTCGACCAGTACAGCAGGTTCTGGGCCAGGTTCAGCGCCGTCTGCACGCGCCCGCCGGGGCGGGCGCGCACCACCCGCCGGGCGATCGAGCGCAGGGAGTAGAAGCTCCGCAGCGCCTGCCACCAGCCCGCCTGCAGCTCGGCCGGCGTGAGCCGCTCGGGGCGGTACACGACGTACGGCTCGCGCAGGTGGCTGAGGTCCTCGTCGAACACCTGCCCCGAGGCCCACATGCGGTCGCCGGTGGGGGTGCCCGGGTAGGGGGTGAGGATGAAGAACTGGGCGATCGGCACCTGCAGCCGCTCGAGGTAGTCGACGGTGCGCCGGAAGGTGTCGCGGTCGTCCTCGGGCAGGCCGAAGATGATCAGCGCGTGGGGAGAGATCCCCGCGTCCATGATCCGCCGGAAGGCGTCCGCGTACTTGTCGACCTGGTGGAAGGTCTTCTCGACCGATGACAGGTTCTGCCAGCTGAGGGTCTCCACCCCCAGCGCCATGAGGCGGCAGCCCGAGGCGCGGGCCTTGGCCAGCAGGGTGGGGTGGCGGGCCACGTTGATCGTGGTCTGGGTGCCCCAGCCGATCTTGGTCCCGCGCAGGGCGTCGAACAGGCGCCCGGCGTACTTCACGTCCTCGCACAGGTTGTCGTCGCAGAAGTTGATGTTCCGGCTGCCGGTGGCGAGCACGTCTCGCACCACGTGGTCGACGGGCCGCTTGCGGTAGCTGCCCTGGAACTTGGCGGCGATCGAGCAGTAGCTGCAGGTGAACGGGCAGCCCCGGGTAGCCTGCACCGGATAGACCATGACCCGCAGGCTGCGGATCAGGTCGTAGCGAGGCGCCGGCAGGCGGGTAAGGTCGACCGGGCGCTCGGGGCGGTACACCGGACGCAGGGCGCCGCGCTCGGCGTCCCGCAGCAGCTCGGGCCACACCTCGTCGCCCTCGCCCTGCACCACGGCATCGAACTCCCCCGCCACCGAGTCGGGCAGCAGGGTGGGCAGGTAGCCCCCCAGGACCACCTTCTTGCCCCGGGCCCGCAGCGCCCGGGCGAGGTCCACGCTGCGGCGGACCTGCATGATCTGGGCGGAGATGGCCACCAGGTCCGCGTCGCCGTCGAGGTCGACGTCCTGGTGGTACTCCTCGACGATCCGCACCTCGTGCTCGGGCGGCGTGAGGGCCGCGAGGAGGGGCGGGCCGAGATGCGCGAGGTAGCCGTCGAGCCGGTCGAGCAGCCCCTTGGCCTGGACCAGCCGGCCGTCCTGCCCGTAGTGGCCCGGATGGATGATGTCGATCTTCACCGGGTATCTCCCGGCAGCTCGGAGCGCAGGGAGGCGACCATGGCGGCGAGGGACTGCAGGGTCGCGCCGCCCGCGGTGGCCTGCTCCAGCGCGGCTCGCGTGACGCGGACCCCGTACCGCTCCTCGACCGCCACCACCGCGCCCAGCACGATCACCGATGAGAAGGGGATCGCCCCGTCGAGCGGGCGGTCGGCGGCGACGTCGCGCACCGGCGCCGCCGCCAGCGGGTCGGGCGCTGCCTGCACGATCAGCTCGCGGAGCTCCGCCACCAGGTCGGGCTCCACGCTCAGGGCACCACCGGCAGGCGGCGCAGGGGGTCCGCCGGCGGGTCGAGCGCCACCGGCGCCGGCTCGACGGGCGGGGCCTCGGGGAAGAAGCGGCGGTCCTTGTGGCGGTACAGGTTGTTGTACGAGCAGCCGGGCATGAGGCGCCCGTCGTCCGTCACGTAGTGGGTGCAGCACTTCTTGAGGCGGGCCACGTCGAGGTCGTAGGGGTCCATGAAGGCGTGGATGAAGATGGCCTTGCTGCGGGCCTCGGTGCGCCGCTCCACCTCTGCGATCGACAGGGGGTTCTTGCTGGTGAAGGTCTCCTTGAGGAAGCCCTTGAGCGAGCCCAGCACCACCTCGTCGTCCTCGCCCACCTTGGTGGCGGACCACAGGTCGAGGATCGCGTCGCGCAGCATGGTCTCCATGGCGCCGTCGGTGCGGATCACCGCCTGGTTGGTCATGGCGTCCAGGTACTGCTTGATGTCGACCAGCTCGGGCAGCGGCTTGAACCGCCCGTCGTCGAGGCGGAACAGGTAGGTGGCGGTGTAGCAGCTGGGGTGGGAGCAGGGGACGGGGTGGAAGTGGTCGCGGCGCAGCCAGCCGGTCTGCTCCTCGATCAGCCGGTGGACCTCGGGCATGGTCAGCCGGTGGCCGGCCGGGCTGGCGTGGTAGCCGTCGCCGCCGTCGCCCGTGTGCGCCATGGGCTGGATTACGATGCTCGAGCACTGCTCCAGCTCCACACCCAGCTGGATCAGGGCCCCCAGCTCGCCGTCGTTGTCCCCCTTGGAGACCGTGGGGACCAGGACCGTGGGGATGTCCAGCTCGCGGATTCGCTCCAGGGCCTGCAGCTTGACGTCGAGCAGCTCCACCCCTCGCAGGCGCTCGTACACCCCCGGCCGGAGGGTGTCGAACTGGAGCGAGGCGTAGGCGCCCGAGGCCTTGAAGCGCTCGGCGAAGGCCGGGCTGGTGGCGAGCTTGCGCCCGTGGGTGCTGATCAGCAGCCGCTTGATCGCGCCGGCGTGGGGGCCGCGCAGCACGTACTCGCACATGTCGAAGAAGCGGGGATGGAGGGTGGGCTCGCCCCCCGACAGGAGCAGGATCGGCAGCTCCCCCTCCGCCTCGACCAGGGCGTCGACGGCCCGGGTGAAGTGCTCGAACGGCATGGTGTAGCGCTGCTGGTTGCGGACGATGCACACCGGGCAGGTGAGGTCGCACACGTCGTTGACCTCGAGGATCGGCGAGCAGGTGTGCTGCAGGTGGTCCTCGCACAGGCCGCAGTCGAGGGGGCAGCCGTGCTCCACGCGGGTCGAGAACCGCAGGGGGAGCTGCCCCGGCTTGGTGTAGGTGAGCGACTCCACGTAGTAGGCGGCGTCGTCGGAGACCAGCACCTCGACCTCGCCGTGGGCGGGGCACCGCTTCTGCATGAAGACCTGCCCCCGCTTGAGCACGATGTGCGCGTCCAGCAGGCGCCGGCAGGTGGGGCAGATCGAGCGCGTGTAGCCGAGGAAGGCGGCGTCTCGCATGGGCTTGAGGGCGGGTGGCAGCACGGGGCCTCCTCGGTGGGCGCGATCGTACGACCTGGCGGGTCGGGGCGCACCCGGGTCGCGCCCAGAGCGAACGCCTCGCCGGACGCTAACTGCCCTCGTCGCCGCCGGCGGCGTCGCCCGGCGGTTGAAACTCGCCGCTGCGGGCGGTCGGAACCTG
>JAWLGW010000543.1:0-5258 GCA_041690735.1 Planctomycetota bacterium | reverse complement strand
GCCCTGATCGCGCTGGAGGAGACGTTCACGGGGCTCGTGACGCTCCAGGCGATCGATTGTTGCCCGGAAGAGGCCCGCCAGCGGGACGCGGTGCGGCGATTCGGGATGACCTCCCGCACCTGCTCGCCTGGCTGGGAGAGGAGGCTCGGGGGCTCCCGATCGCCTGGCCCGGCGGAGCGGCGTTGCCGTGCGAGGTGCGTCCCGCGCTGCCCCTGTGGCCGGACCCCGGAACGGGGATCTACCTGGCCCCGGGACCGCTCGCCCCGACCGCGCGGGCAGCGACGTCCGCGGTCTATTTCTTGTCCCTCGCCGGTCATGAACAGGACGCTGCCGGGATCCGGCTGCAGGCGACGCACAGCCTCATGTTGGACGTTCAGCCGGGTCGTCACCTGCAGGAGGTCGTCGCGCGGCGGTGGAGCTGTTCCCTGCGCCAGGTGTTCGCGGCCGATACGGCGGTGTGGGGCTGGGCCGAACGGGCTGTCGCGCTGTGCCACGGACCCGGCGGAGTGCACGAGGGTCAGGGGGGGCTCGACGCCTACGAGCGGGCGCTCACCCGCAGCTGGGTCGCCTTCCTGGCCGCCTACGACGTGCTGCTGCACACCCGCACGGCGACCGCCGAGGAGCTGAGCGAGCTGCTGGCGCTGTGGCAGGGGACGGAGGCGGGTCTGGACGAGGTCGGGCGCCTCGGCCTGTCGCCCGGAGTCGACGCCGCCTCCTTCGCGGGCGCCCGCGCCCTGGACCGGCTGGCCCAGGACGTCGCAAGGGAGCGCGGCGACGCCTTCGACCTGGCGGAGTTCCACGCGGCGGTGCTGCGCGCGGGACCGGCGCCTCCCGCGCTGCTGCGCGAGGAGCTGACGCGCGACTGACTACGCCCAGCGCAGGCTGGTGAGGAAGCTGGGAAGCGTGCGCAGGCGGAACTTGGTGACCGAGGTGGAGATCAGCTTGCCGGTGGCGAGGTCGGTCAGGGTTCCGTGGCAGGTGGTGTGGGAGACCGGCAGGTTCCAGGGGCGAATGTCCACCTTGTCCCCCACGAATCGATAGGGCGTGCCCTCCACCTCGAGGTCGAGGGTGTAGCGGATTCGCCGGCGGCCGAGGTATTCGAGGTCGAGGGTGCCCCGGCAGGGGGTCCAGTCGCACAGGCCGCCGGCGCGCAGCCACATGAAGCGGGGGCTGGCGGGGTTGAAGAAGTCGCGCAGGCGGTCGGGGCCCCACCGCAGGCGGAAGGCGAAGGGGTGCGCCCGGCCATCGTCGCGGCCGTCGCGGAACTCGTGGGTGCCCTCCATGACCTCGTGAATGCGAAAGCCCATGGGCGTCTCCTTCAGCGGGCCTGCAGGTCGCGCGTCACCCGGTCGGCGCAGCGCAGCGCCAGGGCCATGATCGCGATCTGCGGGTTCACACCGGGCGAGTCGGGCAGGACCGAGCCGTCGGCGACGCTGATCCTTCGGCTGCCGATCAGCCGCAGGTCCGGGTCCACCACCCGGCCGATCCCGCAGGTCCCCTGGGGGTGGAAGGCCGCGGCGGCCAGCCGCTGCGGGGTGAAGTCCTCGGGGCGCCAGCGCCGCAAGGCGTCGGGGCTCTCCAGCTCCGGATCGATCCCCTTCCCGGCGAGGGGGAGCAGCACCCGCTCGGCGCCCGCCGCGAACATGGCCTCGGCGTTGAGCAGCAGCCCTCGCCCCATGTCGCGCGCGTCGTCGGGGTGCAGGGGGTAGTCGACCAGCAGGCGGCCGCCCCCAGCGCCGGGCAGCCCGCGCACGCGGCCGGCGCCGCGGTCGCGGCACATGAGGCCGAAGTTGGCGACCCGGTCGTAGCGCTCCATCCACCACCGGTGGCGCTGGCCGGCGACCGGGAGGATCGGCGCCATGGCGCCCGCCGGAGTGTGGGCCCCCTCGAAGGTCAGCCGCGGCAGGGCCGGGTCGCGGTAGCCCACCCCCTGGGGAATGCCGTGCCCCGGCAGCGGCTCGGGCATGAGCCCGAACACCTTGGTGGCCGGGTGGATCCGCAGGTGGTCCCCCGCCTGCCGCCAGCGCGAGCCCAGCCGGCTGCCCCGCACCAGCAGCGGCGTCCCCAGCGCCCCCCCCGCCAGCACCAGGTGGCGCGCCCGCAGCAGCCGCCGCCCCTCGGGCCCGGTCACGAACACCTCCACCCGGTCGCGCTCCTCGCGGATCTCGGCGGCGCGGGTGCGGTGGAACAGCACGGCGCCCGCGGCCAGCGCCTCGGGCAGGAAGGAGCGATCGGTGCTGAGCTTGGCGCCGCTCGGGCAGCCGAAGCAGCACCGCCCCTTGCCCTGGCAAGAGGGCGCGTTGCGGGGCAGCACGTGCACGCCGTCGCGCCCCAGCGCCGCGAACCCTCGCTCGACCACCCCGGCCGACCCGTCGAGGAGGCGCTTGTCGAGGACCGTCACCCCCACCCGCCGCTCGGCCTGCTCGAACCACGGGTCGAGCTCGCTGGCGAACTGGGTCCCGCAGGCGGCGTCCCAGGCGGCCAGGCGCTCGGGGAGCGGGCGCAGCGAGGTGCCCGAGTTGACGACGGTCGTGCCGCCGACCGCGGAGCCCGCCACGATCAGCGTCGCTCCGCCGCCCGCCACGCTGCCGACCAGGCCCTGGTCGAGGTAGTGGCGCTCGATCGCCTCGCCGAACGAGGCCGGCTGCACCAGGTCTCCCGCCTCCACGATCGCCACCGAGTAGCCGGCGCGGGCCAGGGTCCAGGCGACCGGACCTCCGCCCGCGCCGCTGCCGATCACGATCGCGTCGAAGCTGCGTCCGTGAGCGGTGCGGCGGCGGTTCGCCTCCAGGTGAGCCTCGAGGGGGTGGGGCGTCTCGGCGGCGGGCGTCGGGTCGGGGTAGATCTGCTCGAAGCCGGGCGCCCGGACCAGGGTGTACAGGAGGCGGACGAACACCTGCGGGTGGTGCTGCAGGCGGTGCTCCAGGGCGTCGAAGCTGTCGCCGTCGAGAGCATGCGCCGCCGCGAACCGGCGCAGCAGGAGCGCGGGCGCCAGCCGGTCGAGGCCCGCCTCCAGCGCGTCGTAGGCGGCGCCCACCGGGGCGGGGAAGCGCCGGGCCCGGGTCCGCGCTCGCTGGGCCGCCGCCGCGGCCTCCTCGGGCCCGACTCCATGTGCGACCAGCCACCGCTCCAACCAGCTCGAAGGCTTCACCGGACCTCCAGCGAATAACGTGACCGAGTGGTCATTGTATTCGAGCGGCGGGGGGCGGGCAACCGCAGCCAATCCTCTGGGACGAAGCCACTTAAGCGCGCTTGCCGGGAGCTCGGGAGCGCCCCCGGTACATGTCCCCGCAGCCGAAGATCGCGCAGCCGCCGAGGTAGGACCAGCACTCCTCGTGGTAGCGGGTGCCGCAGCTGCGGCAGCTCCGCGGACGCGCCTCCAGCGTGTCGGCGCACACCGGGCAGGCGCCGGCCTCGCGGATCGCGCGCACGCTGAGCCGCGGCCCCTCGCCAGCGGTGGCGCGCAGGAGGCGCAGCAGCGCCTCCGCCTGCTCGAGGAACGCCAGCAGGAGCTCCCGCTCGAGCACCAGGTTCCGGTAGCACTTGAGGATCACGCCCGCGGGGGTGACGTCGAGGTGGATCCCCACGTTGCCGAGCCAGCCCTCCCGCGCGCCGAGCAGGCGCAGGGCCTGCAGCCGCTGGCGGGCTTCGTCCCCCAGGACCTCGCGCACCCAGGGCTCCGGCGTCCCCTGGATCAGGAAGGCCTCGTCGAAGCTCGGGTCGCCGACGACGAGGTCCTGGGCGCCGAAGGCCTTGCGCAGCCCCGCCCACACCCCCTCGGGCGACACCCGCAGCTGCCCGGGCGGCGCCCAGTCCAGCTGGACCTGGGTCCAGGGGGGCGCCTTGTCGCTGCCCATGAAGTAGGTCAGCTTGGCTGACACGTCGCCGACCGCGTAGTGGAGCGCTGTCCCCTTCCAGAAGCTCTTGGTGAGGGAGCCGCCCACCCGCGCGGCCGCCGCCTCGAGGTTCTCGCGCTGCTTGCGGAGCTGCTTGCGGACCATGGAGATCAAGAAGGCGGCGAACCCGAACACCGCCGCCCCGGCCACGACCGCTGCTGCGACCTCGTCCATGTCGCTACGGGACGCGATGGGCCGCGGTGGGTCAAGGCCCTCGCGCCCAGGAACGTCCTTTCCACCACCGCCTCCGTCGGTCAAACTCCCCGGGCCGAGCGGGAGGCGAACACATGCGGGAGACCGGCACCACCCGGCGAGGGCTGCTGCGCGGCGTGGTAGGCGCCGGCCTCGGCCTCGCCCTCGCCCGCCCAGCCTGGGCCGACCGCAAGGACTACCCCAGCCGCGAGGGCCCGGCCAAGGGCGTGATCCAGATCTTCTTGCCCGGCGGCCTCGCCCACCAGGACAGCTTCGACCCCAAGCCGGACGCGCCGCTGGAGTACCGCGGCGAGACCACGGCGATCGCCACTTCGCTGGACGGCGTGCAGTTCTCCTCGCACCTGCCGCGCACCGCCAAGGTGGCCGACCGCCTGTGCCTGTGCCGGGCCGTCACCCACACCGAGGCCGCCCACGAGCGCGGGGTGCACAACGTGCTGACCGGCTACCGCCCCAGCCCGGCGCTGTTGTTCCCCAGCCTGGGGAGCGTGGTCGCCCACGAGCTCGGCCCGCGCGGCGCGCTGCCGCCCTACGTGGCGATCCCGGCCGTGCCCAGCACCTACGCCGGCGCCGGCTACCTCGGCTCGGCCTACGGCCCCTTCGCGGTGGGGAGCGACCCCGCCGCCAAGGACTTCGCGGTGCGCGACCTGGCCCTGCCCACGGACGTGGACGCCGAGCGGTTCGCCCGCCGGCGGGCGCTGCTGGAGCGCGTCGACGCCGCCTTCCGGGCGGGGCAGCGGTCGGGCGCCCTCGACGCCATGGCGGCCTTCGGCGAGCAGGCGTTCGCCCTCGTCAGCTCGCCCGAGGCGCAGGCCGCCTTCGCCCTCGAGCAGGAGCCGGCCAAGCTACGCGACGCCTACGGGAGGAACGCCGCCGGGCAGCGCCTGCTGCTGGCCCGCCGCCTGGTCGAGCACGGGGTGCGCTTCGTGACCGTGACCTACGGCTCGTGGGACCACCACGACAAGGTGCGCGAGGGGCTGAGTCGGCAGCTGCCCCCCTTCGACCAGGCCTTCGCGGCGCTGATCGCCGACCTCGAGGCGCGGGGCCTGCTCGACTCGACCCTGGTGCTGGTGACCACCGAGTTCGGCCGCACCCCCAAGCTCAACGCGACGGGCGGCCGGGACCATTGGCCGCGGGTGTTCTCGCTGGTGC